>PCWT01000057.1:0-1212 GCA_002796245.1 Gammaproteobacteria bacterium CG11_big_fil_rev_8_21_14_0_20_46_22
TTTTTAACTTTTACTATCATGTACCATTAGTCTACGTGGATTAATGGCATTCAACTAAAACCAATGTGTTCATACCATAATGTGAATTCATTGGTTACTTTTCCTGTCTATGGCGTATTAGATACGTTTCTGATACGTCAATTGATTTCAACTTTATAACAGCGGTCTTTATGGCTGCTTTATTTTACATACACTTTTTCTTATCACGCTTGTTATTAGCAGATTTAAGTCGCTTCTAATGTCTTGCCAGGTCGTGATAGGTGATGACTTATTTTTATTGCAAAACGTTAGAGGCGCTTAAATCAATACGGGAAATGAATCATGAAAACAAAAAAATTAACATTAATAAGGGCGTTCCTATTTGCGGTGCTTATCGTGAGGGACAATCGATGAAACAAGCTAACATTTTGCCTCGCGTGCTACGGCTACGCGATGCACCGTTGTATCTTGGTATGGATATTCATCGATTTAATCAAGAGGTCAGGCCATTTGTAGAGGAGGTTTCCATCGGGAAACAAGGTATTGGCTTTGACAGACTTGACTTGGAC
Source organism: Gammaproteobacteria bacterium CG11_big_fil_rev_8_21_14_0_20_46_22 (assembly GCA_002796245.1). Lineage (NCBI taxonomy): Bacteria > Pseudomonadati > Pseudomonadota > Gammaproteobacteria > Gammaproteobacteria bacterium CG11_big_fil_rev_8_21_14_0_20_46_22. The sequence continues at coordinate 549 of PCWT01000057.1, forward strand.
GCCTGGTTCGAGGACTATAAAACTCGTCGGAGGCGTTCCATAAGCTTAAGAGGTAAGAAATTATGGGACGAAAACACACGCCAGGGCTTTTCAAGCGAAAAGATGCCTGGCATATCGACAAAATCATCCTTGGAAAGCGAATTTGTGAAAGTACTGGAACAAGCTCGCTCGAAGAGGCGGAATATTACTTAGCCAGAAAGGTTGAGCAATGTCGGAACGCACGTATTTTTGGTGTTCGACCAGAGCGCACGTTTAGAGAAGCGGCAGTGAAGTATTTAAAAGCTCATCTGCACAACGCTAGCATCGATGATGATGCGCGACATATTGAGACGCTGGATAAGTATATAGGGAAGCTGCCTTTAACTGGCATTCACGACGGCACATTAGCGTCATTCGTGGAGGCGAGGAAAGCACAAGGCCGGAAAAATAAAAAAGCCACTCTACGAGTGGCTTGATTATGGTGCCCGGAGGATTATTCGCCCCATCCTTGGGGCTCACCCTGCGGGCGCCTTCGGCGTTCTAAAATGTTCCAGACATTTTAGTCGAACTCCCTTTCGGGAGTTCAAATCTTCCGTCACCCGCCAAATAAAAAAGCCACTCTACGAGTGACTTTTTTATTTGGCGCGCCCGGAGAGATTCGAACTCCCGACCAACTGGTTCGAAG
>PCWT01000057.1:1230-1592 GCA_002796245.1 Gammaproteobacteria bacterium CG11_big_fil_rev_8_21_14_0_20_46_22
GGTTATTATCGATGTTTTAATCACTTCCTTAATCCTTATTGATCCTTGTTAATAATCACCTTAAGGTGTACACTGGGTGTACCATAAATAAAGTTACGACCATATTTTAATTATCAGTGTACACAAAAAGGTAGCTATTATGAAACTAACCCAAAAAGCTATTGAAAGCCTAACGCTTCCGCCTAAAGACAAAGCTTACTACAAAATATTCCATGACGATGATCAGCGCGGCTTAGCACTGCGTGTTACCAGCAAGGGCGCGAAGACGTTCATCATTAACCGGAAAATCAACGGCAAAGTCTTTCGTATGAACATTGGCCGTTTCGGGGCTGATTATACGCTTAAAGAGGCGCGCGAAAGAG
>PCWT01000057.1:1641-1783 GCA_002796245.1 Gammaproteobacteria bacterium CG11_big_fil_rev_8_21_14_0_20_46_22
GAAAAAACAGCAACAGTTTAAAAAGCTTACTTTGCAACAAGCGTATGATGACTACCTTAAAACTCGCAAAAAGCTAAAAGGAAAAAGCAAGCAGGATTACGACTCACTTATTGCTAATATCTTTACGGATTGGAAAGATAAG
>PCWT01000058.1:0-481 GCA_002796245.1 Gammaproteobacteria bacterium CG11_big_fil_rev_8_21_14_0_20_46_22
AAACAGAATGATTCGCTCTATTCATGGCGTCATAAATTTCACTGCCAACGCCTTTCCCAAAAGCGAACTCTATTTTTTCATTGAGCTTTTTATACATCAAAACCAATTATTCCTTTACTGATTCATATTATTGCGCAAAAAGTAAGAGCATTAGACCTCTCCAAATGCAACGGTTAAATGTCCTAGTGTTTTTCGGCGCGATGGCTTGTTCCTAATAATAATTTCAACGTCTTGGTTCAACCGATTTAAAAAATGAATGAGCCGCTCTATAGAAAATCCGCTCAATCGTCCATTCATTAATGCTGAAATCTTGGGTTGGTTAATACCCAGCATTTTTGCTGCCTCAACTTGTTTGAGTTTTTTCTTTTCGATAATTTCCTCGATACGCATGGCTAACTTAGCTTTTGCCAATCGCTCCTCAGAGTCATTAAAACCTAAGTCTTGATAAACATTACCACTGCTTTCAGTATGTTTAATTTTT
>PCWT01000058.1:500-1444 GCA_002796245.1 Gammaproteobacteria bacterium CG11_big_fil_rev_8_21_14_0_20_46_22
CTCGGCTTCACGCAACCGCTGTTTAATCAGCTCCACTTCCTGCTTCGGTGTTTTTATGCCTCGCTTCGACTTCTTTTGAAAACAATGCAGCACATAAACCACCTCAGCAATCTTAACGGTGTAAACCGTTCGATACGTATTGGTGTCATAATCAGAAACAATCTCCATGACAGCGGGTCTTAGCCCTTTCAATGGCTTTGCATTCCGAGGCACCTTGCCTTCCTGTACCTGATGCAGAGCGTAACCAATACTATCTTTTATTTCCTCAGGGAATTGCTTCAACTGTTTTAAAGCATCTCCTATCCAAACCAGTTTCTTCATCGTTTTCATCATTATGATATCCTATATTTGGGATATTTGCAGCATTTTATTGCTTAATCATTTATTTGAATTTCATCCAAATCCCGTTTCACCACCTCCAACATAGCAGTCATACGACCACAAAGTTCGGCTGTTTCCGGATGTGGCGTCCAGTGAAAAATCGTATCAAGGCAAGTAGCGATGATAGCACTTGAGCGTCTAATGGTGTATTTTATTTCCGTGTCGGTCATGTTGTAGCTCCTCAAAGTGTTGCACATGATTGGCACACGCCCTGTGCTGGTATCAACAGCATGGGGCACTGCCTCACTAAGACTTGCATCCTAGCTCGACAACGCCAATTAATCGAGTCAAATATCCGAGTTAACCTAGCTAGTTTATTTGGCACACACAACCAACACAAAACAGCACGAAATGCCGCAAAACATCGCAAAATGCCGTAGCAAAACCCCAACGTAACTAATTGATTCTATTGAACACCAATGTGCTCAAAACCATCCCTTGACTCTATGCACTTTCTCTTTATTATCAATCAGTTATGGGGTGGTCATGTTGGCGATTCTAATTCTTAGTGCGACAAGGTTTTGGATAACGGCCTAGAACAACCTCTTGAGGGGTTCTAAAGC
>PCWT01000059.1 GCA_002796245.1 Gammaproteobacteria bacterium CG11_big_fil_rev_8_21_14_0_20_46_22
GCTTCTCAGTCAAATTAGTTCCATAGTGTTCTAACACTTGGCAGATTCTAATATTATGCTCCGTAAACCAGCGTTGCCTTGCACCTTTTTTAACAGCAATATGCTTAACATTATGGCGCCAATTATTTAAAGCTTCGGGGCTTGAAAAATAAATCGCTGAAATCGAATAAATCTCTCCGGTTTCGAGTGTTTCATGACAGCTATCCATGCCTAAGTAACCTTCATTTTTATTGGCTTCAACAAAGGTACTGTCAAGCAATGCTTGATACTGATCATAATCGTTACCATGGTGGATATTTGTCGAAATAGCCACATAGTATGGTGGTTCAGGTGTTCGCAGTAGCCTTAGTTTGCTATCAAGTGGCTCAAGTGAATGTGGGCTTAGAATTGTTGACACTACTGAAAATCCTCATTAGCGCATTAGCTGATGCGTGGGCTTTAATTGCTGTAGTATATTATCAATATCAACATTCGCTTCGTAAGCAGAGAGCTTACCATCTTCAAACAGATAAGTTGTTTTGCCGCTGTACTCAACTGTGCGATTAGTCATTTCTACGTCAAAAAAAGCATCACCAGAATGGGTTCCCTGCGCTTTCCAATTTACAACAACCGTTCCTGGCTTCACTTCATCAGCAGAAAGCCATTGGCTTGTTACATCAGGAAATGCTTTTTGCCAATATAAAACGACTTCAGATAACGTACTTGACCCTTTGCCAGATTTAACAGGGCTTTTAATAGCAACATCTTGTGACACTAGATCATCGATACTGTCGAGATCGGTTTGGCTCCAAAGGCGTTTTACAATCTCTTTTGCTCTTTCAATATTATTCATGGGAATGCTCCTGTTACTTGATCAGTCCAAAACCTGTTTGGCGACTGATCATTTAACGACTTTCTCGGCCTATTATTCAGTTTACCCATAGTCATCGCAAGCTGTTTAGCTGTAATTCGGCTAAAATCAGCCCCTTTTTTCAAATATTGCTTAACAGGCCATTGGTATTCTCATTTAACCCGCGCTCCCAGGATGAATACGGGTGCGCAAAATAAAAACCGGCTTTGAGCTTATCCGCAATCTGTTCGTAATACGTGCAGCCACCCAATAAATAAATTAATTGCTTCACTTATTACACTGAGAAATAACATTATATGTAATTGTAGGGCCACTTAGCGCACGTCCTTTCATACTAGCAGCATGAATGAATAATTGATACTTTCCAGGCAAAACACCAGTTGGCGCCGGGATCAGTGGCATTGGCATAATAAGATTGTCATTCCCAGTGTTGCTCAATTTTAGCAGGCCAGTCGTAAATAATTTTGAGCTGCCAAAAGCAGATTTTAAACCGAGGCTATCGGGTTCCACTATAGCCATGGAAGCAGCATCATTAGGATTAAATTTTAGTGGCCCTGAGTACTGCGGATTTGAATAATAATTATTCAAGTGCACAAAACTGCTAGGAGGATACACATCCGTCGTATTCACGCAAAGTGTAATCGGCGCTGGATTTTTACCATTCCAAACAGGCACACCATTATTTTGAGCTGCCGCCGCGTAGACTGATGAAGATAAACCAAATGTTGAACCGATTAAAACGGCTAAAGGCATTATTTTTTTCATGATAAAGAAGTCTCCCATGTTTATTTTGGTCATATTTTAATCGAATATGGGTTGAGTAACAACACTTTTTCGCAGATTTACAATGTGGGGTTTTGCTCTAGTAAATCAGTAGATCTCAGATAACCTAACGTTTTGCTAGGTCTGTAATTCAGTTTACCCGCGATATACTCCTTTAGCCGCTGCCATAACTTGACAAGCACACCTGAGCTCAGCAAACATGAACCATGCCACATCGGAGCCTTATGTTATGCGCCATTCCCTTGAATTAACGGTTGTCTCTATCACAAATTTTATCGTTGTGATTGCGTACGCGATTGCAGCCTTTCGTTTATTATGTCGATCAAGGTGTCTAACAAGCGCCTGGTGGTGGGCCATCAGCGGCACATTGATCGCCGCTTCTTCGCTGGTTGCAGGCGTTAATCATGGTTATTTTCAGTTTAGAATCCCCGAGGTTTCTTTAATTTTATACTTTATAACAGCGATATTAATTGGCTTAACAGCCACGGGAATCTACTTCACCGTTTTCTTGCATTTCCTTGCGCGATCACACATTAGAACCACGCTTAACATCTTAGCTGTGTTAGTACTGATTGTTTACACTGGGTTTATTCTGCTAGACAAAAGCCTCATCAACACTGAAAATCAGCTGGCGTATTGGCCAATGATCATCGACTACTGCATCCCTCTACTATTATTTTTCATCTTCAATCTTTGCTTTATCCGAAGCAAAGGCAGCGTTCACTTTATCATGTTCTTTCTTTTCATTATTGTCGGCTCAGTGATCCAACAATTGCCTATCCAAGCCTTAAATGGACTCATTTCTTCTGACATGCTTTATCACATTATGGGTGCATTTTCAGCGATTTTCTTTTTCTGCACAGGCAAAGCCTTGCTTAAAAAATCTCAGATCGACAGACACAATTTATCCACGAATCACAGCACCAAAGACGCTTGTTGAGTATCGACTTGCTGATTCAGGCTATTTGAAGAAGCCTCTGAAGCTTTATATTGCAACGCAGCCTTGGTCGCACTGGTGCGTTCATCCCAGTTAACCGATTTTATCGCTTGGGCCTGCCCTGCTTTTTCTTGAAGATTATGCTTAGCTGAGCTCTTAGCTTCCGAGTCTCTGGCTCCAACAGCGCTATCGGCATAAGTGGTAACAAAGGCCACCGCCATTAAGAACATTGTAAATACTAACGTTAAGCTTTTCATCCTTGATCACTCCTTAATCATCATTGGCATGATATATAGCACACGCCCTAGTTCGCCTCAACAGAAAAGAAATCAAGAAACGCTTTCACCTTATTATCAATCGGTTTTTGGTAGCGATAGTACGCATAGGTCATAACCGGCTTTTCTTGCTGACCCGGCAAGACAATACAAAGCTTTTTCTTCTCAAGCAAAGTATCTATAAAACTTTCAATCACCCAAATAAGCCCAAACCCTTGTAACGCCAAGTTGATAGCCGTGTTTGAATCATTAACCACTAGACAGGGGTTCAATGCCAGGGGCTCGCCACTGGCAAGGTACACTAGCTCTTTCTGATCTCTGCCGCCATGTGCAATATAGTCATGCTGCAATAACTCACTGATCGCCTTCGGCTTACCTTTTCGTTTCAGATAGCTTGGTGAGGCGCACAACACGTGGCGAGTCTTAATTAAAGGCTTTCTGACAAGATCATCCGCACCCGGTAAGCTGGTGCCAAAAAAAATATCCATGCCATACTTTTTAAAATCCGGCGCTTTTTCTTCAATATGAAAATCAAGCGCAATCTTCGGGTAGTTTTGCATAAACTTTCTTAAGCGTGGCAAAATATAGACCCTCATATAATACTCATTTAAAAACACACGCAGCTCGCCTTCAGGTTCTTCAACGGCCTGGAAAACCAAACGCTCAGCTTGCTCAACCTCACCCAGAGCCTTTTTGCAAGCATGATAAAACGTTTGCCCCATCGGGGTAGGCGTCGCGCCACTATGGTTGCGCTCAAGCAGCTTTACACCCAGATAATTTTCTAAGCGCGTAATTTTTCGGCTGACAGCCGCACTGGTTTGGTGAAGTTGCTCAGCCGCTTTTTGAAGCGTGCCGCAATCGGTCACAATCACAAAAGCTTGTATAAGATCAAGGCGATTCATAGGTATTACACTTTATTCAACATACATTAAAATTTTATAGATTTATTGAATATATATCAAGTTATAAAATTATCCTGAAAGAAGGAGTTTTATAATGAAAAATACAAACAATCACTACCGAAAAGGCAGCCATCAAGAAAGCGGACGAGAGCTTTCTGACCTCACTCACAGGGCACAGTCAGTTGAGCAATGGGTACACCCAGAAACACAAACGCCCCTACCCTTAGAGCTGATGTGCAGAATCTTCAAACACCTGCCCGGCCTAGAAGAGGGTCAGCAGAGCTTGATAAGCCTACTCTATGTGAACCATTACGTGAGAATGGCGGCACTGCATCACTTAGCCTTTGACAGACAGTACTTTCATCCATCATTCACAAAGGCCGGCTTGTTTTCATTGCGAAATCGCCATGTCACAGCGAACCTGCTAATTGAAAACCTGGTTCGCCGAATCAGTGACAATGAAAAGCGTCTAAACATCTTATCGTTTTGTTACGATATCGACCGATATAATAAAATCATGGCCGCCCTTCCCCTCAAGACCTTTATGTATGGGTTAAATGACAAGCCTGAAGAGCTTGCCGACTGGATTATTCGACTTATGAAGGGCCCCCTGTTTCGAGAATTTTGCCAAAATAACGCAAACTTACTGCACAAAAAATTTGAAGAAACCGGGTTTAAAGGCGTCATGCAAGCTTACAACTCGCTAAGGCAAGCCGAAGAAGCACCTTACTCTTCAAACGATATTCCGTGTGTATCGTGGGTCTAATAGCCAGGAGATATCACAAGGCTCATCAACAGCGCACGCCAGCTCAATACGCCGATCATCAGAAAAGATTGGCGTGTTGAACCCGCGCGCATTTTTAGATGTCCAAAGCTCAGCTTTATCCCCCTGTACACGAATCGCTTGGCCTTCGTATAAACCTAACACTGTTTTGCCAGGGTTAAAGATACAAAATTCTTTTAAACGAAGATCGCGTGTTTCGCCCTGGTGAGCAGGGTCATGCATGCTGTCGTCCATGTAGTGACAGTTAAGCTGAAAAGGAATCAAACCAAGACTGATCAGGTCGATAACATCGTTCGCCGGCCCCGGCATATCATTGTTCGTTTTAATCGTGGGGCAAGTGATTAATGTGCCCGCGCTACTGCCCATGTAGGGTAAGCCTGCGCTTGCCGCTTCGCGAAGCACAGCCAAAGCCCCCGTGCTTTGAAGCTTATAAAGCAAGGTCGGTGTATGACCACCGCCCACAAACACACCACCAACTTTAAACAAATCAACCTCTGTTATTCCACCTTTGGGGGCACACACACAAGCAATTCCCATGCGCTGCAGGCGATCTTGAGTGCTTTTAAAGTAATCGGCCTCAGACAGGCCACCAGCGCGCGCATACGGCACGAACATAATCGGCTTGCCTTGCGTAGCCTCTTCTGTGAAAAAAGCGTTTATCCATTTCTCAGCCCAGTCAAACAGGCCTGGCTTCTCGCCTTTCGGCAAACTGCCAGCAGCTTTACTGCCCGATAATAGCAAAAGATTAAGCTTGTGATTTTTCATGTGGATCGTTATCCAGTAAAAACAGTGTTAAATAAAATGCACACAACATCGGGTCAAGCACAGTAACTTGATACCCTTTTTGCCGAAGCGCCGCTTGCAGAGGTTTAGCCATGCTCGTAAAAGCCGTGCAACCAAAAACCAGCTTATCCACCGATTGCGTCTTGATGAAATTCTCTGCCTGTATCAACAACTCATCAAAAAGCGCGTCGTGATCAAGTAAGAGACTGAGATCGTGCAGTTTCATATCATGCGCGTAAAAATCTGACACCGAATAGCCGTAATCCAACCAGAGTGTTTTAAAGAGTGTCACGAGCTCGGCGTTGAGCGACAAAATGCCGAAACGTTGTCCGTCGATAAGCGCCGCCATTTTAAATGTCGCATAAGAAGGGCCGATAACCGGGATGTTAACCCCCTGCTCTCTAGCTTCCTTCATGGCCACATCAGCCATGCAATCGGTGATCACGCCACCAACCCCCGCTTCGCAAGCTTGCTGAATTTTTTCAAGGCAGAAGGGCAAGGCCTCAAGGTGGGTTGCCTCAGAATCGATAAACGCAGGCCCCTGATCAAGGTGGGTATGACTAAGCTCAACCCCTCTCCCCTTTAAATAATCAAAATCCTTAGGATCTCGACCGATCTCAAGCGGCGCGATGGGAGTGATGATACGTATCTCTTTCATAAGCCAGCCTATTTTAATCTTAGAACTATAATACGTCCCCATGAGCTCATAAACAAGCTCGCCGGAAATTGGATAACCCACCCTCGCAAGTTATCCCAAGCCATCATGGAAAAACCAAACACAGATTTACAGGACAGTGATCTTTTTGCTAGCGCGTTTAAATACGCCGCCATTGGCATGGCGCTCGTCTCCCCTGACGGCCAGTTTCTTTACGTCAACGAGGCGTTATGCAAAATGCTGGGCTATAGCGAAAAGGAAACGCCGCGGCGGCAACAACTACCGGAACTCCAAACTGGCCTTAGAGATTTTGTGCTACATGAAGCAGCTCAATGCATTAAGTTTCTAAAAAAGCGCATAAAAAACCCCTTTCGCATCAGCATTAACTTATCACCCAAACAACTTGATTAAAGCTATCAGCAACCTCGCCAAAGCGTTAAGCTTGCCCACAGTTGCCGAAGGTGTAGAAACCCAAGCACCGCATGGCTATTTAAAGTCACTGGGCTGCGATTACGCTCAAGGCTTTCTTTTCTCGAAAGCGATTCCTTTTGATGATCTCTTGAAATTTGCTCCAGAAAAAACACAAAAAGACTATTGAGCTAACAAATAATTTCGGATATCATTCCCTTCACTCTTCCAAGCCCTCCGCCCCCATAAAACGAAAAACTGATTGGTAGCTTTATAATGAAACTGACTTCTAAGCAACGTCTGTGCGCATTTTTTGTGAACCTGCTTATTCCTTTAAGCGGTATGAGCACAGACATTTACTTACCCTCATTACCAGCTATGAGCATGAAATTTCATGTTACAAAAGCCATGGTACAGCTCACCGTCACAAGCTTTACGCTTGCAATGGCTATATCACAACTCTTTGCAGGGCCAATTTCCGATGCTCTTGGGCGAAAAAAACTGATTATGGGTTCAACGCTGCTCCAACTGCTCAGTATCATTGGTATTTTATTCTCACCCAGCATGAACAGCATGATCGCCTTACGTTTCATTCAGGGCTTTAGCGTCGGCTTTATGATCGTGCCGGCTCGAGCCATATTAAGCGATGTATTTGAGGGCGATGCCTTAAAAAAACAGTTCAACTATGCCACCATCGCCTTTGCGCTGGGCCCCATTATCGCCCCCTTTATCGGGGGCCACTTGCAAGCCTATTTTGGCTGGCAAGCTAACTTTATTTTCATCCTGATTTATATCATTGTGATCCTGCTATTCACATTATTTTTATACCGCGAAACACTCAAAAACTCGCGTCAATTTTCGTTACATCATCTATGGAAAAACTACTATCAAATATCGAAGAATCATTACTTTTTATTCTGCTCACTATTTGTAGGCATCGCCTACGGTTATAGCGTTCTATTCAGTGTCTCAGGTCCCTTCTTGGTACAAGTTACACTACATCAAAGCGCCATCAGCTATGGCTTTATCGCGTTACTGATGGGGCTGGCCTGGTTTCTCGGCAACACCATTAACCGAGTGCTATTTAACTACAGCAAAAAGCTAAAAGTGAACTGCGCACTGTCAGGGATTTTTTTATCCGCCGTTGCGTTATTACTCTTTGCAAAATTTGGGTTTTTAAATCTACTCGCGCTTGTCATACCAACATTTATCTCAGTAATGCTAAGCGGCCTTATTTTCCCAGTTTATATCTCAGAGTGCCTAATCACTTTTAAGGAGCTTGCCGCCTCTGCGAATGCTTTTTTGTTTAGCGTAGTTTGGGTAATGTTTAGTGGGTTCACCCTAGTCTCAAGCCAACTAAAATCACAAACTCTTTACCCATATGGCATCGCATTTATGGGCACTTGCCTACTCAGCATGTTAGTGTACTACGGCTTTATTGCTCGAACTAAGCATTAAGGCAGCGTCCGAGGCGATACAATAGAAACAAACTCACAAGGCTCAAGCCAAAAAAATAGGCTGGCATGGCCACTAAACCAAAATGTCCAAGCCATGCCATGGCCGCCGTGATTAACGACACCAACAAATAATACGATAAGCCAAATACAGCGCCCGCTGTACCCAGCGCTTCTTTGTAGTGCACCAAAGCCTGGCCTAATGCAATGGGTGTCACAAAACCGTATGTTGTAAATACCAGGCCCATCATTGGCAACATAATCAACACCAAGGAAACAACAGGATGATTAGCGCTCACCCAGCCCAAGACGACAAAAGATAACATCGCTGCACTGCAGAGCAACATCAATACACCGCCGAGGATTAACAAAGCCCTGTAGCCTAAGTGCTTGCTCAAACGACGCGAAACAAACCCGGCACTGAGCGCAGAAAAGGCCAAGAGCAACCCTAAGCGACCAAATTGAATGGGCGTAAAGTGTAACATTTTGATAAAAACAAACGGACCTTGTGCGTAGTAACTGAATAAGATACCGTTCATAATACCTACCAAGCCCGAAGCCGACAGCACGCGCACATCACAAAGCATGCGCTTTAATACTGGCCAAACCGCTGACACTGTCATGCCTTTCGCGCGGGTTTCAGGCAGGCGAAGACTGGAAGCACAAAGTATCGCCAAACCCAAAACAAGCAACAAGATAAAGTTACTTTCCCAGCCAAACCACTGCGTGAGGTAGCCGCCAACAAACGGACCCACTGTGATGCACACAGCCAACACCACGCCGCTTAAAGAAAAAAACTGATGACGCTGACTATCATGCAAAGCTTCGCGCGCAATGGCTTGGCCCACCACAGAACAAGCGCTGCCGCCAAAACCTTGGACCAAGCGTGCGAACAATAAAACGTCGATACTGTGTGACAACGCACATAATAAAGCGCCTAAGGCATAAACAACTAAGCCAGACAATATCGCAACACGGCGACCCCAATGATCCGACAAACGCCCAAAGGAAAAAACACCGACCGCAAAGCCGATAAAGTACAAGGTCAATGTCCATTGCGCCAAAGTGTTACTCGTCGCCAGCGCATGCGCCATAGTCGGTAACGCAGGAGAATAAATATTTTCACTGAACTGCGGAAAGCCCAACAAAATGAGCAATAGCCAAACTGGCGCTGTTTTTATCATGACTGTTTTCCTTTTGTAAATTCTGCTAAACAGCAATTTAAAATTAACTGTTTATACGCTTGCTTTTGTGCACGGCTCAGTTGGATATGCGTTTGCAAAAACGGCGCATAGCAACTGTAGGCGATAAACAACATCACCAAATCAATATCCACCCCTACTTTCAACTCACCTCGACGCAGGAGTACTTTGAGCGCCTTTTTCCAACGCTCAGGCGAGGTGTATTCATTCCCCACGATAGCATCACCCTCTTTCACCACATGCTGCCAAGCCATCAACCTGGCAAGTTCAGGATGATTCTCATACGTGTTAAATCGATCATCTAAAAGACTTTCAAAAAATCCTGCCGCTGTCGTCATATCGTACTCGACATGCGCTTGCGTCGGCGCTGAAATCATGGCCTTGACCTCACACCACAAATTCGCTTTATCCGAAAAATGATGAAACAACAACGCCTTATTCACGCCGGCTAATTTAGCGATGGCACTCATTGAAGCGCCATCAAAGCCTTTCTCTAAAAAAAGCTGTTTAGATGAGTCTAAAATACGCTCGCGGGTTTTATCGGCCGAGGGGCGTTGTGTTTTTTGAGCCATGCGAAACCTTGATAGTTAACCTATAGGTCAATCATCTTATATTAAATTAACCAATTGGTCAAATATTGACGGTAAATAATGGCGCGGAGGTTTACACTGGAAAAGCAGAGATATTAAAGCAGCTCAGCGATATACACTTCATACGGTTTTGAAAGGCAACTCGCTAAGCGTTGCCCCAGCGCTTGCACGTAGGACTTCTCAAATTGTTTAGCATGCTGCTCAGCACTTTGCCATTGCTCGTACAGAATGAACTGATGTTCATTATCTTTCACGCGATGAACATGATAAAGTACACTTGCAGGCTCAGCCCGGCTGCCATCTGCCAAGTCTTTTAAAATCTGTTCAAGCTCAGCCTCTAACCCCGGCCTGGCTTCTAGCATGACCAGTACTGTATGCATAAACCCTCACTTGTTAACGAAACCTTAAGTTTAGAGAGTGTAACATACCACAATTTAATTGGAGAGCAGTCAACATGGAACCTGGTATTCTAGATCAACCGGGCTATGACGGAGACACCGAACAGAAAGCCGTTAGGGCAGCATACATCAAACATCTTCAACCCTTAACAGAAAAACGAGAACCAAAAGAAAGAACGCAACCTCAACGCCAACGTGACGCCATAGCCAGACTATTTCACGGCAAAGAAACCTGTGCAGCCGTTAGATACTCAGATAAAGAACAAGAAATTCAAATTGCAAGCAACGCTATTCATGCTCGCTCTCAACAAACCAACCAACATATTCGTGACATTACTGAGATGGCATCACTACTGTCTAATCAAAAAATTGACATGAAAGATGCCATTGTATTACTAAGCAATGGCGTTGCTGCACAGCTTCAAAATGATCATTGGCGTATATTCAAGGCAGCCAACACTGATTTACTTAAAAAGAAAATCATCAATCAGTTCTGCGATCTATTCAAGTCAGGAAAGGAAACAAAACACTGGCGAGACCAAAAAATTCGCGAACTTGCTGAACCAAAATCAGATAAAGACATTAAAGTTCTTCGTGCCGTTTCAAGAATGGCAAGAGATTTTATTAAAATTCGTCGCGCGATATCAAAAGCAATGAGCATAGCACCTAGTGAACCAGGCATATTGCAAGCTATTGCGAACAAAAAACTTTCGATACTTAAACTAAGTGAAGCAGAGGTTCACGCAGAAATGCGCATTATTGACAGAATGATAGCTGAAAAAACCCCCATTACTCCAGAAGAGTATATTGGCATATCACGACTTTGCTGTCCTCGCTGCGCCCTAGTTGTTGATTCACTCAAGATTAACACCGCAGGCCATCACCCCAATATCGGCAGAAACTGGGCGTTACCCAATTTTTTTAAGTCGCAGAGCCCACAACGAGATTGCGTGATCGGTGATGAGGCTGCTGAGCATTTAAAAAGAATTCCACCAACCAATCAAACAGGCACCCTATCTTTTCTCACAGATGGAAAAAAGCTTGGTCTTCAAAAAAGAAAAGGATACACCTTTCATGACTCATCTGACAGCGATGATCAATTTGGTATCAGTGACGATGAAAACGAAGTGGCAGATCTAAAGACCAACGAGCTTTTTCAGCTCCAAGTTATCAAAGAAGATCATTATGAAGAATATTTTAACCTATTGCGTCATATGCCACATGCGAGCATCGCAAGGCTTTATCAAAACGATCAAGCTGGGTTTCTTACGCTCGGATCACGCCATGTTGCACGACTGGTGAATCCTGATGAATTCGATGACGCTTTAGACTTCGATGAGCTTTTTGAGGTATACAATGACGATAGAGAGCTATTCGACTACTTCATAAGGGATAAAAACGATCTAATGTCTCAAGCTGGCCCACAGAGATTATTAGAATTATATAAAGAAAAACTAGCAGAAAAGAGATACAGATTAAAGCATAACATTGGTATTGATGATATTTATCCTTATGATGTGGATGCAAACGTTAAAGCCGAATTTGAGTCAGAAGAAGGCCTCGAATCATACGATAACGGCAGTGATGACTCACAAAGTAGAGACGATGACGATCACACTGAAAATCACTACTACCCACCAGGCACTCGAAACCCTTATGACGCAGATGATGATGACAGTGACGACTCTTGTGACCGATGTAGGCCGTACTAATACTGGGCAGCCCCGATGAGTGCCTTTTTTTCAGCCACACTCATCCGCTTAATCTTCGCCTCCATCGACAAAGCCTCGCTGCGATCTTCAAACGCCCAATACGCTGCCAAGCGCTTGGGTGGAAAGCTTCGCGTATACTTACACTTCGCACTACCGGCTACGTGTTCAGCATAACGGCGCTCGATATCGGTCGTAAAGCCTGTATACAACGCACCATTCTCACACTCGATGATGTAAACAAAATACTGTGTCATCGCTTAAGGCGCCTGCCTCGATACCACCAACATTGAAACAGCAATACGCTTTTCTTCAAAAGCGTCAATGGTGCGCCGACTAAACTTGGCCAATCCCAATTGAGTGCAATCGCGGACGTGAGGTCACACACGGTAATAAGCACTGCAATAAGCACAAAATACAAGCTCAAACCTTCGGTGGATTTATTCAAGTAATTTTTAATAATTTGCGGCAACATGTAGGTAAACCAACAGACATTGGACACCATACCTGCTGTGTCATAAAAATGCTTGCTACGATGCGTGAAACTTACATTATCAATGGCATAGCCGAGCAAGCCTAAAAAAACTAAGGTGATTAAGGCATAGCTGATCACCTCACTTTTTGAATGCAAGCCATAGCGCCCAATTTGATAATGTTCGATAAACAAACTCGCCAAGCCGACAATCGTCACCAAACGGTATTGCCACTGCATGTCGCGGCCAAAGCCGTACATCAAGTCGGCCATATAACCAAACAACAACAAACCGTGCATCCAGTAGCTTAAACCCTCGGTGTCTTTGCGCTTGAAGTTGAGCCACAACTGCGGCAGAAACCAAATGAAATAAATGATGGTGGAAATAGACAGGGTGATTTCACCCAAGGTGTGTATGTTCATATTGTCTTCCTACACCGGTACTAACCGGATCAGGTTCAAAGGGTTTAGCGTATGCAATCTCAGCGCCTAAGCGCTCCCCTGCTTTATTGAAAGGCTACTATATAAAAAAATACCTGGCTGGGCCAGATATTTTAGAAGCATTAAGGGGCCATCCCGAGGTTGCGGCTTATCGCTCTTCTCTTGCTTATTAACAAAAAATCACCCGCATCTTTCAGCAGTCTATACGCACCAACAGCCGCCAAAGAGCGCTTAACATCAATTGACAGCCACCCAAGAGCGGCAAATACGCATACGACGGTCGCTACCCTCGAAGCTGCTATAAAAACAAAAATGGACAGTTTAATGCGAAGCCTCAGCAACACGTTTGATGAACTACTCCGCTTACTCGAATCAACAATCAAGATCTGTGATAACGACTCCATCGTGGAAAAGGCTGATATAGTTTATCAGTGCTTATGCAAAAGGCTTACGCCGGATCATGATATGCCGGAGGATGCCGATAGGCTTGTCCCGGCGATTTATGCAACCGTTGATCTGCTGATGTTTGATGATGAAGGAAATCAAGACGCGTTTTACACTGATTTTAACTTCATCACAAATCACCAAGCTGACAAAGATTTAAAGGGCTGTATGACGTCGCTTAGCAACGCTCGCTTTACTGAGAGACCCGGTGTTTTGACCCTATAAAATGGGGAAAGCGCCCAAAAAAGGCCTGTGTCGAGAAGACAGTAAAGGGTTTTGCCGAAAAAAACCCGGCAAAGCCGGGTCATGATCAAGCGAATAACCATTCTACTCAGCCGAAAACTCTTTAAACGCACGCAGCGCATCAGCCGCATACATCAGCGACGGTCCACCGCCCATGTACACCGCCATGCCGAGCATTTCCATCACCTCCGCTTCAGTGGTACCTAATTTTTGCAAGGCTTGCGCATGAAAACCAATACAACCATCACAGCGTACGGCCACACCAATCGCAAGCGCGATTAATTCTTTGGTTTTTTTATCCAACGCGCCCTCTTGGGTCGCACCCTGCGCCAAAGCGGAAAAGCCCTTCATCGCATCGGGTATACCTTTGCGAAGGTCGGCCAAGGAAGCGGAAATATCACCGGTGATTTCTTTATAAGACTTTGTCATAACGTTTCTCCTTATCAACGATTAAACGGTAATAGCATTAACAATCGCGCCAAGCCACAAGTGCCTGTGATGCCGGCAAACAATAAGCCCAAACCAAAAAAGCCACTGATCAGCGAGTAATACGGTGAAAGTGTCAAACCCAACACCACGCCCAACACGACCATAAAACCAATAATAATTTGCACTTGTCGCATCACAGAAAAACAAAACCCCGTGGTTTTAACCGTACTGCCCCCCGCTTTTTTCCACGCAACAATCCCGCCATCTAGCATGTAAATGTCTGCATCTTGGTTACACTGCTGCACAATGGCTTTTGCTGCTTGCTCAGAACGCACGCCCGAGCGACAGTAAACCACACAAGGTTTTTCCACAGAATGGCCTTCTTGCACGCAGCGGTTCAAAGGCTTGGAGATGGCGCCAGAAATATGCTCGGCCTGGTATTCATCCGGCTCACGCACATCGAGCAACTCCCAATCTTTGTGCTCTGCAAGCAATTGCCTTAAGGTTTCAGCACTGATTTTTTGAACCGTTGTCATATTATTTCTCCTCACAAAAATATTCGTGCATTACATTTAATATGGCTTCTACTTCTTTGCCACATAAGGAATAATAAGCCTGCTGAGCTTCTTTTCTCGCCACAACCAAACCCTCTTCACGCAGCTTGGCCAGGTGCTGAGAAAATGCCGATGGGCTAAGCTTGGTGGAGGCCAGAAGCTCTGAAACCGATTTCTCACCGCTGACCAGCTGACACAAGGTGATCAAACGCTCAGGGTGTGCTAGCAATTTCAAAAAAGCAGCCGCTTTCTGGGCATTTTTCTGCAAGCTATCTTGAGCGGTTTTCATCCCAAGCCCCCTAATTAATTTAGATAAATCTAAATTAGTTTTATCTAAATTACAAGCTTTTCTCGATAAATTATTCTGTGATAGACTTCGGCCTCATAAAGGATTCGAGCGACATGAAGAAAAAACAAAAACCCACCCCATTGATCAGCTTGTTAGCACCGAGATACTGGGCTCTGTGGGCTTTTTTTGGCGTATTACGACTGATTGTTTTGCTACCCTACCCACAACTTAAATCGCTCGCCTTCAAGCTAGGCCCCGTACTCATGAAAGCCCAGGCTCGACGCGTGCACATCGCCCGAGTCAATCTCTCACTCTGCTTTCCCGAAAAAGATGAGCGCGAACGCGAACGTATACTCCGCGAGAGTTTTGGCTATGCCGTTTTGGGAATATTTGAAATGGGGCTGGCTTGGTGGGCCAGCGAAAAACGGTTTAACGCCATGATCACCATCAATGGCTTAAACATTTTCCATCATGCTTTAAAGCAAGGCCGCGGCGTTATCGGCTTATCAGGCCACTTCACACAGGCTGAACTCTTCATGCGCACCATGGGCAAGCAGCTGCCGCTAACCATATTTTATCGCCAACAAAAAAACGCTCTGTTTGAATGGTTTTCCGTGCGCCAGCGTCGAAAATACCTAAGCGGCTTAGTCGAGCGAAAAGATGTCGGCGGCTTTTTCAAGGCGCTTGAGAAAAACCAGGTGCTGGCTTACTTACCCGATCAAGACTTCGGCATTCGCAACGGCGTGTTTGCCCCCTTCTTCGGGCAGCAAGCCGCCACGATAACTGCGCTATCGAACAAGCTCTATCACGAAGGCGTACAATTTGTTTACGCATTTATACACAATACCGGCGATCTTCAAAAACCCTATGAAGTGAACAGCTATGCCTTGGAAAATTTCCCCACTCGTGACGAACTGAAAGATGCCATTACCCTAAACACCATCATTGAAGCCGCGATCAGGCAGCACCCTGAGCAATACATGTGGCAACATCGGCGCTTTAAAACACGTCCAGAAGGTGAGCCCAGAATTTATTGATGATCGCGCCTGGCTTTTAGGTGCTGACGCTTACGACGATTGGCCGCAACCCACAAGCCAATGAGCGGAAAGATAATCCAAATCGCAGAAAACGTGGCATAAACCGACGCCAAATAGCGCGCGTACTCTTCGCGATACGGTTTCTCCAAAGCCATAATTTGCTGATGACTGAGCGTTTTAGGGTTTAAGGTTTGCATAAAACTCACGCGCTCTTGATCGATAGTGGAAAGCGCAGGTTTAGCAATATAGTACGGTGTGATAATTAAAGCGGCTAGCCAAACAATGGCCATAACAATAACTAATATGCGGCGCTTGGCTTGGTTTTCAGTGAGCTGTTCGGCCATTGCCAACCCTCCTCTTTGCGGCTATGGTGTACACGTTAGACAAATTAAAAAGCCAGGTCAAGCACTATGCCCGCGAACAAACAAACCATCGATATTCAAGCGCTAGCCCCCGATTGCACGCTTAAGAAAACCGCCGAGCTTACACCGTTTCAATTCAAAGTATTGCGCGTTTGCTGCAAGATCCCTAAAGGCAAAGTCGCTACTTACGGTGATCTCGCCAAAACCTTAGGCTGCCGATCCGCGCAAGCCATTGGCCAGGCCTTAAGACGCAACCCTTTCGCCCCGCACGTACCTTGCCACCGTGTCGTGAATCAAGCTTTGCAGCTCAATGGTTTTGAGGGGCGCAAAGATAATGCCGCTCTCAATAAAAAAGCCAAATTGCTTAAAGCCGAAGGTGTAAAGTTTTTGGGTAATGGGCGTATTGACCCGGCCTGTTATATCGATTAAAAACCCT
>PCWT01000060.1 GCA_002796245.1 Gammaproteobacteria bacterium CG11_big_fil_rev_8_21_14_0_20_46_22
TTAGTCGTTTTCCATGAGGGGGCATTATCAGCGAGCCCTTTGATTTTTCAAGACTTTTTTAAATTATCCATGAGTTGTGTCGTGTACGAAGCTAATACCGTTCATTATTATCGTGTTTTTATTAAGCCTAGGAGCATCGATAGATAGGCAAAACAAAAATCTATCAAGCCTGTATTATTTAGCGCCATTTAGGGCTTTTGAGTTTTGTATTGGCGCGACCTTAGTTTGGCTATTGCGCCATAGAAAAGAAGCGGAAAAACAAAAAAATGCGCTAGATGAAATCCTATGCTGTTTGGGCTTCTTACTAATCCTTTACCCTGTATTTGCATTCAATAGTAACACTTTATTTCCAAGCTACAATGCACTTGCCCCCTGTATTGGAGCAGCTTTACTCATCTACTCAGGAAAGGCAAAAATATCAGGGTATCTATTAAGAAATAAAGCGGCACGCTTTATCGGCTTAATTAGTTACTCTTTATATTTAATCCACTGGCCATTGATTGTATTTGCCAAAACATACAATGAAGATATAGGGCGCGGCTTCGAATTGTCCACCTCTGGCAAGTTTACTACGCTATTCTGCTCGGTACTCATTGCTAGCTTGATGTATAGGTTTATCGAACAGCCATTTAGAAAGTCCACGCCGAAAAAGCACCAAAAACAAGTTTCTGTATTGATGAAATGGTCTGCCGTGATATCTCTATTTGTCATCCTGGGATGCTCAGTTTTTTATAGCAATGGCTGGATTTGGCGTGCAAAGTCCCCCCATCTACTAGCTAAAATTAAAGATATATCAAAGTACCATGAGGAAACCTGGGGGGGCGTCGGATTCTCAGGTGGAATAATATACCAGGGGAAAAACCCTTATCCGAATATTGTGATGATGGGAGACAGTCATTCAGGCATGCTTGACACTGGAATAGTTGACGAACTTGCCAAACCAAATGATTTAACCATATTCACAGCATCAGGAGGGGGTGGCGGCAAATACATATCATCATTGCTTTTACCTGGAATCACTGAAATTGGGGCCAATCAAGAAAAATTCGACAAAGATGCAAAAACCGCATATAAAAAAGCCCTATCCGAGCTACTAAAAAGCAAACATTCTATTTTAATTTACTCTGCAAGCTACGGATTTCAACTGGCCAAAGCAGCTCACATAGATAACCATAAAAAATTAAACATCAACACAGAAGAAATGACCTCCTATGAGAGCTACAAACCACTTCTTCGAGCATTTGATAGGCTAAATGCACTTATGAAAAATCATAAGCTAATCATTATTGGCGATGTACCTGGCTCTTCAAAGTACATCCCGATCAACTGCCTTAGTCAATTAAAATGGTTCAAATCCCACGACTGTCTCTCATGGGAAAAAGAAAATCTAAAGCCTGGCGGCATTAACATAAACAAAGTCCTTGAAGAATACGCGTCTAAACATAGCAATATTTATTTTATTAATCCATACAACACATTCTGCCAGAACGGCTACTGTAAAAATTTAGATGCTAACGGAAAACCATTCTACTCAGATGGTGCCCACTTATCTCAAGCTGGCTCTAAATATTTTATTAGTAACGTTAAAAATCAAATTATTAACATGATCAATGACAATTAGGCCTTCTCTGCTTGATGAAGATCAAACCGTCAAACAAAGTCAGCTAAAAACTGTAACGATCTCGGCCTTCTTGTTTGGAAACATACAGGGCCATATCGGTTTTCTGCATCAGCTCTTCTGTTGAGCCGGCCGTGTCAGGAAATATAGAGATACCACTACTTAATTTAATGGTAATCTGCAAATCGGCTGAAGCTAAAAAAGCCCATGAAGAAATCAGCGCGGAAAAAGATTACCCTAGATTCCGCAGTTAGAAGCTGAAATAATCTCACTTTAGTCGAAAAATCTCGGATTTAAGTGATGAAAACACCTTTTTTAAAAACTCACCCAA
>PCWT01000061.1 GCA_002796245.1 Gammaproteobacteria bacterium CG11_big_fil_rev_8_21_14_0_20_46_22
GCCGTTGATATCCATCAGTTGCTGATAATAACGATCGAACGATGTGCCCTTTATTTGGTAACTGATCTCAAAGGGCACATAATTATCGGTAACAGGCTCTTGCCAACAGTACTGCGGCACGCCCGGCTCATTATCGCAGCGAGTGACATAGGAGACGTTAACCGTAGGCGGCCGATTCCATTCAAAATGGGTCGGTGGCAAACAGTTGCCAGCGCCGGTATCAGCGCATTCCTGAATGGATAACAGGTAGTTTTTCTCTTCAAGTACATTGGAATTAAAATAATTCAAACGGTATTGGCGGTAAATAGCGCCGTCCAGCAGTACGTCGACAGTGTTCAGCAGTTTGCTCATGGCGACTCGTTTTTGCGCCTGCCAACCCACCGCGATCTTGGTATTGTCAACATAATTAAGGACGACTTTGGCAAAGGGCGCAGCGCCATTGGCGCGCCCGGTGTAATGCACCTCGGTCAGATAATGCTCGCCCAGCACCTGATCTTCGGCGTACTTAAACAGGATGTAGTTTCCTTTGACGTCCTTGATGGCTTTTAACGCCCACAACCTGGCGATATTGCTACCTGCAGACGTATCGAAAAAGGCATCTTCGCCATTTTCGGGAACGTTGCCATAGCTTTTGGCTATCAGCGCTAAGGATCTGCCCGTAGAATCATTGCCTGTTACCGCCGTCAAAGCACCATAGTAGTGAATTTCACCAGATCGGGTTTCAACCGTCAGTGCACGCGGGCCTTGCCCAGCAGCGCCATGCTGACGGATCAAGTTAAAGCTGTCGAGTTCGGTATGAAACTGACTGCTTAGGCTCCAATAGATCGCATCGGTAACGGCTTTGTCATTGCTTGACCCGTTTCTCACCAGACGCTGGCCATTGAGACACAGCCTGTCCGATGCGCTAAAAGAGACATTCCCTTGCACCGTATCAACCGCAAGGTTCTTAGGGCAACGCGAAATGGCCGATGCTCCGGCAAAGCCCCAGCCAGCGCCCATATAACCATCACCGCTGTTGCTACTGTAACTAAAAGCCAGCTCGGGTTTTACCCCGGCAATACCTGCGGGCAAAGATAACGGCATGCTATAGGTGGCCGAGCCGGATTCGTCTACCCGAAATTCTCCGCCACTCAGCGCATTGATCGACGG
>PCWT01000062.1:0-21020 GCA_002796245.1 Gammaproteobacteria bacterium CG11_big_fil_rev_8_21_14_0_20_46_22
AAGGGGACATTACAACTTTGCTGCTACAGCAAAAAGCCAGGTTTCAAGTCTTAGCCTGTTCCTAAAAATAACTGAGTCAATCTAAAAGAGCGAGCGAACACCGCGGGCTCTCGTCCCAGGCATTCAACACTTATAAAAAAAGCGCCTAAAGGCGCATTTTTAAAATGAGGGAGTGGCGCGGGATTACTCGCACCCCTCCTGGGTGCTCGCCCTTCGGGTCGCTGTCGCTACGCGACAACGGGCTAATTCGGCTATCCTGCCGAATGAGTCGAACCACGCTTCGCGGGCTCTCGTCCCAGGCATTCAACACTTATAAAAAAAGCGCCTAAAGGCGCATTTTTTATAAGTGGCGGAGTGGACGGGACTCGAACCCGCGACCCCCGGCGTGACAGGCCGATATTCTAACCAGCTGAACTACCACTCCGCACGTGTGATGGTGGGTGCTGAGGGGATCGAACCCACGACCCTCGCCTTGTAAGGGCGATGCTCTCCCAGCTGAGCTAAGCACCCACACGGAAGGCGCATGTTACTGAAAAACCTAGGTTTTGACCAGCCTTTTTTTTATAAATGTAGCAGCAAAGTTGTAATGTCCCCTTTGAGCAAAGTTAAAATGTCCCCTTTTAGTAAAAGGAGGCATGTTGATGCCAGGGGAGATACTCACGTTGAGTCAAAAAGAATTAACGCGTCTTGAGGTTCTGGAAAAGGTGATCCAGAAACAAATGAAGCAGGCCGCAGCAGCCGAGATACTTGGGTTGAGTATTAGGCAAATAAAACGATTAAAGCAAGCCTATAAACGAGATGGAGCGGTGGCGCTTTTGTCTAAACGCCGAGGAAAACCCAGCAATCACCAGCTCGACAAGGCCTTAAAACAGCAAGCGATTGACCTGATCCAAGCTCACTACCCTGACTTTGGGCCAACACTGGCGTGTGAGAAGCTCCTAGAGCGGCATCAGCTGAAGCTTTCCAAAGAAAGCGTTCGCCAACTCATGATGCAAGCCGGTTTGTGGCGCGGCAAGAAACGCAAGCCCATCACCGTGCACCCTCAACGTCAACGACGAGAGGCGCCGGGTGAGTTGGTGCAAATGGATGGTTCACCCCATGCCTGGTTTGAGGGGCGCGGTGATCCTTGCTGCCTCTTAGTCCTTATCGATGATGCGACAAGCAAGCTTTTAGGATTACGGTTTGAGCCCACGGAGACAACCCAAGGTTACTTTCGTCTGTTTAAAACCTACCTGAAGGCCTCTGGGCGCCCATTGGCTTGTTATCACGATAAGCATGGGATCTTTCAGATTAATGCCAAAGAGCCTGTCAGCGGGAATGGATTAACACAATTTGGACGTGCTATGAGTGACCTGGGGATCGAGTCGATATCTGCCAATACCCCTCAAGCCAAAGGTCGTGTCGAGCGTGTGAACAAGACACTGCAAGACCGTCTCGTTAAAGAACTCCGCTTGCAAGGTATCAGCGATATCGATTCTGCCAACGCCTTTTTACCACAGTTCATTGAACAATTTAACCAGAAATTTGCGGTCGTGCCTCGCAGTACGACTGATGCGCATCGACAGACATTACCCGATGATGCTACGTTGGATTTGATCTTTAGCGAACAACACACGCGCAAGATCTCTACAAATTTAGAAGTTCGTTATGACAGTAAAATTTATCGGATTCAAACACAGACGCAAAGTTACACAATGCGGGGCGCAAGGCTCACTGTGTGCGAAGATTCACAAGGTGATATTGCACTACTCTACAAGCATAAAAAACTTCCTTACAAAGTGCTAGCAATACAAAAAAAATTGAGCAAACCCATCTCATCAAAAGAGATTAATCGCCTCGTTGATGCCTGCAAACCTGACGGACGATCAAAAGGACATAAGCCAGCCAAGAATCATCCTTGGCGTAATTATCCAAATCATCACACCCAACCTGCTCAAGCCAGTGCCTCTACTGCCATCTAAAAAAAGAAAAGGTGTCAATGGATGAGCTATGGACAAGTTGGGCACAAACTGATGGAAAACACTGCGTGTTTAGCACAGCTTGCACCCTAACTTGCCCACAGCTGACCCACTGACTGATTCATTTTAATACAACAACAAACTTTTATGATTCAATTAAAAAATACCCTGCTCGACGCTTTACGCCATCACATCATTTCTTCCAAAAGGGACATTTCTACTTTGCTCAAAAGGGGACATTTCTATTTTGCCTTGACAGCCTTTTTTTTATAAAATTTCAGCAAGCTCTTGGCAAAAAAAAGCCCGCCGGTTGGCGGGCTGTTAAATAATCAGTGATTACTTATTCACTTCGTCTTTTAGCGCTTTACCGGCTTTGAAGACAGCTGACTTAGAGGCTGGAATATTGATCGTTTCGCCTGTGCGTGGGTTACGGCCCTGACGCGCAGCACGGGCAGATACTTTATATGTGCCATGGCCTGTCAATGTAACCTGGCCGCCTTTCGCCAAAGTTTCAGCAATAATTTCGTGGTGAGCATTCACAGCACGCTCAGCATCAGCTTTAGACAAGTCAGTCTTCTCAGCCAAAAGCGCAACAAATTCAGATTTATTTAAGTTCATAGGGTTCCCCTTCGTTTAAATTCTAGTCGTTACGTGAAACTACGCACGAAAGGCAAATTTATACCAGGCATTGAATTTACCTGTCAAGCTTTCTTTCGTGTTCGCACAGGACGTTTCGCCCTTTTAATCAAGTCTTTTGGCGGATTTTCCAGCGCTAACTCCCAAACCTGCCCAACCCAACGCACACAGTGTACTGCCAAACCGTCGGTTACGTTTTTTGGAATCTCTTTCAAGTCTTTACGGTTTTCCTCAGGAATGATCACATGCTTAATACCAGCACGTAAAGCAGCCAACAACTTTTCTTTCAAACCACCAATACCTAACACTTCGCCACGCAAGGTGATCTCACCGGTCATAGCCACATCAGCACGCACGGGAATACCAGTCATGCTCGAAACAACCGCCGTCGACATTGAAATACCCGCGCTCGGACCATCTTTTGGGGTCGCACCTTCCGGCACGTGAATATGCACATCACGGTTTTCAAAGTACTCAGCATCCAAGCCCAGCTCTTTGCTGTATTGCCGAACCGCGGTAACTGCAGCCTGAATCGACTCTTGCATCACCTCACCCAACATGCCTGTTGAATGAAACTTGCCTTTGCCCGGCAAAATAACCGCTTCAATTTGTAATAATTCACCACCCACTTCTGTCCAAGCCAAGCCATTCACCTGACCGACTTGGTTATTGGCGTTAGCCAAACCATACGTGTATTGCTGAACCCCTAAATACGTTTCAAGGTTACGCGGCGTAATGGAAATTTTTCGCTTGCTTTTAGCAGTTAATAAGGCCTTAACAACTTTACGACAAACCTTCGCAATCTCACGTTCCAGGTTACGTACACCCGCTTCGTGCGTATAATAACGGACGATATCGCGCAAAGCCGCCTCATTAAACGCAAGCTCGGAAGCCTTTAAACCATGTTGCTCAAGCTGCTTAGGCAACAGGTGCTCAATCGCGATATTGACTTTTTCATCTTCGGTGTAACCCGGCAAGCGGATAATTTCCATGCGGTCCAAAAGTGCCGCAGGCAAATCCAGGGTATTTGCTGTGGCTATAAACATTGCATCAGACAAATCATAGTCGACTTCCAAGTAATGATCGTTGAACGCGTGGTTCTGCTCAGGGTCCAGCACCTCTAACAATGCAGCCGCAGGGTCACCCCGAAAGTCGGAAGAAATTTTATCGATTTCATCCAGCATAAATAATGGGTTTTTAACGCCAACTTTCGACATTTTCTGCATAATTTTACCAGGCAATGCGCCGATGTAGGTGCGACGATGCCCACGAATCTCGGCTTCATCTCGCACACCGCCTAACGCAACGCGCACAAACTCACGGCCTGTGGCTCGCGCAATCGATTCACCCAACGAGGTTTTACCCACACCCGGCGGTCCGACAAAACACAAGATTGGCCCTTTCAACTTTTCAACGCGTTGTTGAACCGCTAAATATTCGACGATGCGCTCTTTGATTTTATCAAGACCGTAGTGATCGTGATCCAAAACAGACTGAGCCTTTTTTAGGCTGCGATTAATCTCAGACTTTTGACTCCAAGGCACACTGATTAAAGTATCCAAGTAGTTGCGCGAAACAGCTGCTTCGGCGGACATGGGCGCCGTCATTTTTAATTTCGATAACTCTGATTTTGCCTTTTTTAACACTTCAGCTGCCATGCCTGATTGCTCAATTTTCTCGGCCAACACATCAAGATCACTGCCGCCCTCTTCCAAAGTGCTCAGCTCTTTTTGAATCGCTTTCATCTGCTCATTCAAATAGTACTCGCGCTGGTTTTTCTCCATTTGAGTTTTAACGCGGCCGCGTATACGGCGCTCGACTTTGGTAACCTCGATTTCAGATTGCAAAAACGTCAGAAGCATTTCTAAACGCACAATCGGTTTAACAGTGGCTAATAAGTTTTGCCTATCTTTCAATGGTAGCATTAGGTGCGCAGCAATACTGTCGGTTAAGCGTGGCAACTCTTCTATCGCGGTAACAGCCGTTAAGACCTCGGAAGGCACTTTTTTATTGGCTTTAATGTATTGCTCAAACTCTTCCAATACTGACTTGCGCAACGCTTTTGCTTTAACTGTCACACGCTCATCTTCATCCAATACCTTAACTTTGGCACTAATGAGCGATGATGAAATCGTCAATGATTGAACGCTAACGCGTTGCTGGCCTTCAACTAAGACTTTAACCGTGCCATCTGGCAACTTAAGCATTTGTAAAATAGTAGCAATACTACCCACATCGTATAGGTCTTCTTTTTTCGGAGCTTCGAGCTCGCCGTCTTTTTGCGCAATCAATACCACGCGTTTATCAGACTTCATCGCTTGCTCAAGTGCCTCTATCGACATAGGACGCCCAACAAACAAAGGAATCACCATGTGTGGGTAGACCACGACGTCACGCAAAGCTAATACCGGAAGACTTTTTCTCACACTCATTCAATGATCCTTTTAATCTTTTAGATAATATGGGGGCATTTTAAGTAAATTTAAAGGACAGATGCAGGTTTTTCTTCAACTAGGCGCTTGCCTGTGTGCGCAAAATAAGCTCGGGCGAAGCCTGCGAGCGAATCACATCCGCGTTAATGATCACTTTTTCAACATCCTTGCGTGAAGGCAAACTAAACATCAACTCCAAAAGAGCATGCTCAAGGATGGCGCGAAGACCACGCGCGCCTGTTCGACGATCAATCGCCTTTTCAGCAATCGCGACTAAAGCATCATCGGTGATCTCAAGCTCCACACCTTCCATATCAAGCAGCGCCTTATATTGCTTAACGACCGCATTTTTAGGCTCAGTTAGCACTTGAACCAAGGCTTTTTCATCGAGCTCCTCTAGCGTTGCAATGACAGGTACACGACCCACGAACTCTGGAATCAAACCAAATTTAATCAGATCGTCAGGCTCGACAAGCTGAAGCAAGCGACTGACATTTTGACCATCTTTCTTACCGTGAACACGGGCCTTAAAGCCAATGCCCGATTTTTCTGTACGCTCTTGAACAATTTTTTCAAGGCCGTCAAACGCACCACCACAAATAAATAAAATATTTGAGGTATCAACTTGAAGCATTTCTTGATGGGGGTGTTTACGTCCACCTTTAGGTGGAACCTGAGCAACCGTACCTTCAACCAACTTCAACAAGGCTTGCTGCACACCTTCGCCTGACACATCACGCGTAATAGAACGGTTTTCGGACTTACGAGAAATTTTATCGACCTCGTCAAGGTAGATGATGCCGTGTTGCGCGCGGTCGATATCGTAATCACACTGTTGAAGCAGCTTATGAATGACATTTTCAACGTCATCACCCACATAACCTGACTCAGTCAAGGTTGTCGCGTCAGCTATCGCAAAGGGCACATTCAATGTTCTTGCCAAGGTTTGCGCCAATAATGTTTTACCACTACCGGTAGGGCCCAAAAGCAGAATATTGCTTTTAGCAATCTCAACGTCATCATAACGGTGGGTTTTTAAGCGCTTGTAATGATTGTAAACAGCCACCGACAACACTTTTTTCGCAAATTGCTGACCAATAACGTATTGATCCAAAGCATCCAAAATGGTCTGCGGAGACGGTAAGGGTTGGTTTTCCTCAGACGACGAAGCCGCACTGGCTTGAGAGGCTGGCACATTCTTTAGAAGATCCCCACAGGCAGAAATACACTCATTACAAATGTAAGCACCCTTGCCTTCAATTAAACGCTGAACCTTATCGCGAGCCTTACCACAAAAGGAACAAATCAAACCTTTTTTATCTTCGCGTGACATACTAATACCATCAACCCGTTAATTCGACTTCTCATCTTCGCGCACCGACAATACCTCATCGACCAAGCCGTATTTCATCGCATCTTTCGCGCTCATAAAGTTATCACGATCCGTATCACGTTGAATGACTTCCATAGGCTGACCCGTGTGCTTCGCCAAAATACCGTTCAAACGCTCGCGAACGCTGAGTATTTCTTTAGCATGGATTTCGATATCCGTAGCTTGACCTTGAAAGCCACCCAAAGGCTGGTGAATCATCACACGAGAGTGCTGCAAGCAGTAACGTTTACCGGCTGCGCCACCCGCAAGTAACAAAGAACCCATGCTGCAAGCTTGCCCCAAACAATAGGTGCTGACATCTGGCTTAATAAATTGCATGGTGTCATAAATCGCCAAACCCGCAGTAACAACACCACCAGGTGAGTTGATGTAGATAGAGATGTCTTTATCGGGGTTTTCAGATTCTAGGAAAAGCAGCTGCGCGCAGACCAAATTGGCCATGTGGTCTTCTACCTGGCCCACCAAAAAAATAACCCGCTCTTTGAGTAGACGAGAATAAATATCGTAGGAACGCTCACCTCTAGACGTTTGCTCGACAACCATAGGGACTAAGGTTGAGTCAAATTCTTGCATACGGTAACTCCCTTTATATTTTAGTGGTGATGGCCATGCTGTTGCGCATTGACAACATCATCATAGCTCACTGCCTTTTCACTCACATCAGCTTCCTTCATTAAAACCTCGGCCACTTGGTCTTCAAGCACCACAGCCTCGATTTGGCGCAAACGCTCCTTGTCGCTCATGAACCAGCTAACAAATTCAGCAGGGCTTTCATAACTGCCTGACATACGCTCAACCATTTCTTTCACTTTACCCGCATCAGGCTTCAATTCTTTTTGCTTAATCACTTCAGCGATCAACAAGCCCATTTTGACACGGCGTCCAGCCGGCTCTCGCAAGTACTCACGAGCCGCGTCTGTCAATGGCGGCACTTCTTTCTCACCGGCCATCTGTCTCATCGATTGTTCATGCATGGCCTGCATTTCTTGCTCAACAGCAGAACTTGGAATATCAAGCTCGTTAAGTTCCAACAATCTATCAAACGCGGCTGTTTTGTTAAGAACCTTCAAACCATTTTCCAGCTCAACGGCCATGTGCTTACGCATATCAGCCTTCATCGCCTCTAAACCGCCTTCTTTAATGCCAAAGGCTTCAGCCAAACTATCATCGAGTGCAGGCAGTTTAGGCTCACACACCTTGTGAACATTGATTTTGAATTTAGCTGCCTTACCCGAAAGCGTTTTCTCGTGGTATTCAGCTGGGAAAGTGACATCAATCATCTTCTCGTCACCCGCCTTCATACCAGTGATGCCGGCTTCAAAACCAGGAATCATCGAGCCCGAACCCAGAACTAGCGGCATATCTTTACCTTTACCGCCCTTAATGGCTTCGCCATCGATCTCACCATCAAAGTCAATGGTCACTTGATCATCTTTCTGTGAAGCGCGATCGACTTCGACCCACTCAACACGCTGCTGGCGCAAACGCTCTAGTACTTGATCAATATCACTATCTTTCAGTTCAGCGGCTGTTTTTTCAAACTTAACGCCAGAAAGAGTTTTTAAATGAATTTCAGGAAAGACTTCAAACGCAGCCACGTATTCCATCGCTTGGCCTTTTTCAGCCTTCATTTCCGTGATGGTGGGCATGCCCGCTGGATTAAGGTCTTCTTTTTGCAACGCTTCGAATAAAGTATCACGAATCAAATCCGACACCAATTCTTGATAGATCGATTCACCGAAACGGCTCTCAATGACCTTGTTTGGAACTTTACCTGGACGAAAACCGTCGATTTTCGCTTTTTGTTTAACCTGATTAAATTTAGCTTTATAACCTGCTTCCATACGTTCAGCAGGAATTGTGACAGTGATTTGACGTTTTAAACCATCTGCGGGGGCTAAAGTGACTTGCATTGCCAACCTCTTTGATGCTTGATGTAATAATTAAGTGGTACGAGCGGAGAGACTCGAACTCTCACAGGTTACCCCACTGGAACCTAAATCCAGCGCGTCTACCAATTCCGCCACGCTCGCACCTGGGGTGGATGATGGGACTTGAACCCACGACGACCGGAATCACAATCCGGGGCTCTACCAACTGAGCTACACCCACCATAAAAGGCGATTTTTCGCAAATGAGACCACTATTTGGCGCGCCCGGCAGGATTCGAACCTGCTACCCTCGGCTTAGAAGGCCGATGCTCTATCCAAATGAGCTACGGGCGCCTAAGAGGTCTCAAGCTCGACCAGACCATTATACTGAAAAATAGTCGACTCTAAAGCTTATCGGAGTGGAGGGATTCGAACCCCCGACCCTCTGGTCCCAAACCAGATGCGCTACCAGACTGCGCTACACTCCGGAAGGGGCGAATCATACTGACAAGGCACTGATTCGTCAATGCTTTTCCTTGCCGTAATCCACCGATTTTGATTAAATGGTTTAAATCCTACATAGGGGTCACGATCTTCGCTCACGTTATTGATGGCAAAGCCTTAGCAAAACACAAAGAGACTCACCTTAGCGAGCAAATTGCTTACATTCAAAGCCAATACGCCGTGCAACCTGCACTGGCTACGATTTTGGTCGGCGAAGATCCAGCCTCAAGAGTTTATGTTGGCAAAAAATTAGTCTGCTGCCAGAGAATTGGCATTAAGGATGTCTCGATCAAGCTGCCGGAAAGCACCACTGAAAGCGAGCTTATTGCCAAGATACTCGCACTAAATACTGACACGAGCATTTCGGGCATTTTGGTACAAATGCCCCTACCCAAGCACATCGATGCCCAAAATGTCATCGCTGCGATCGATCCCTTAAAAGATGTTGACGGTTTTCACCCCTATAACCTTGGCCGACTATTCCAGGGCAGGCCCCAACTCCGACCCTGCACACCGTACGGTGTCATGCAGATGCTACAAAGCCTCGATCTTGAGCTCAAGGGACTTGAGGCTACCGTCGTTGGTGTTTCTCACACAGTCGGTCGGCCCATGTTTGCCGAGCTTCTATTAGCCGGTTGCACCGTCACGGCCTGCCATCGATTAACGAAAGATTTACCCGGAAAAGTCGCGCGCGCAGACTTAGTGGTCTCGGCCACCGGCGTCGCGGGTCTCATCAAAGGCGAATGGATCAAACCCGGCGCCATAGTGATTGACGTGGGTATTATTCGATTGCCGAATGGTAAGCTAGTCGGCGATGTTGAATTTGAAGAAGCACAACAGCGTGCTGGCTACATCACGCCCGTACCGGGCGGCGTAGGCCCCATGACCGTAATTACCTTGATGCAAAATACAATCGAAGCTTTTTTACTTCAGCGAAAAAGTCAGGATTAGGGCGTGTCTTCATTTGCTTTCCTGCAGCGAAAAGTGTAGGCGTTTAGAGCAAATGAAAACTCGCTCTAGCCTACGAAACAAAATGAAGCACCGATATTAATATACCGATACCCGCGAAACCCAAACCCAGGTTACGACCAAACTGCGAAAAACGTTGATCAAAATGTGCGAAACGCTGGTCGAGCTGGAGAAATCGCTGATCAAATTGCTCAAGACGTTTATCAAGCTGGTCAAATCGTTTATCAACTTGTCTAAACCGTTGATCCACTTGCTCAAACCGTTGATCCACTTGCTCAAAGCGTTGATCCACTTGCTCAAACCGTCTATCAACCTGCACAAAACGCCGATCAACATCTTCTCTAAAGTCTGTTAGTTCTTGCTTTGTGGCAAAGCGCTTAAGCTTCTCATCCAGCTTTCTATCAATGCGCTGCTCAAGCTTAAGCAAGTCGTCTTTCCGGGCGCACTGCTGCAACTCTTTTTCAATACGAATAACATCAGCCTTAGTTGAAAAATGGCTGGCTTCTAAATTGCTCCAAGCTTGGGACTGAGCCTCGGCCATTG
Source organism: Gammaproteobacteria bacterium CG11_big_fil_rev_8_21_14_0_20_46_22 (assembly GCA_002796245.1). Lineage (NCBI taxonomy): Bacteria > Pseudomonadati > Pseudomonadota > Gammaproteobacteria > Gammaproteobacteria bacterium CG11_big_fil_rev_8_21_14_0_20_46_22. The sequence goes on from PCWT01000062.1 coordinate 10,307, forward strand.
CATCAGCCAACTGCCTTTCCATGCCCGCTTTTTGCAAATGTTTTGAGAATCTGAGTGTGTCGAATGCCATTGAGTGAGCCATAGCTTATTTCCTTTTCATTATACAATAAAAACACAAACAACCAATGCGTTTGTGAAGATCAAAAAATAGAAAAATACGAGAACGTCGCAAGAAGCTTTAGTCTAGCACGAACTTTAATTAAAAACTCAAATACCAACTAGGAATATATTTGAGACCTTTTTTCAGCTCTTTTTCTCTTAAAGAATATCCAGGCATAAATTCACGCAGCAAATCCCAAAAGGCAAACGAATGATTCATGTGCATCGTATGGCAGAGCTCATGTAGCAACACATAATCGACTAAGTCTTGCGGCAAAAAAGCCAAACGATAATTTAAACTGATGCTACGATTCGAATTACAGCTTCCCCAAAGCGTCTTTTGCCGACGAAAACCCACGCCAGAATACGTTAAGCCGGTTTTACTTGACCAAACTGCCAATCGCTCACTCAAAAAAACCTCGGCTTTTTCATGCACCCAATTCGATAAAGCTGCATGAATAGACTCAACATCATCTGGCCCAGAGTACTTCAGCTCATACTCATCAACCACCTTCAAGGCCGTTCGTCGCGCACTCGAAAACTCATAAGTCAGCATCACGGCACACTGTAAAGCCTTCAGATCTATCTCCTGCGGAAGAGTAAACTTAGCGAGCTCAAACAAGGCTCGATTTTTTATCAACCAATCTTGTCGTGAACATAAAAAATTTAACGCTTCTTTTTTCGACGACCAATAGGGGTAGACAACCTCGACCCCGGACTCTCGAGACAACTTAATCAACAAACTCTTTGCGCGCCTTGAGCGACGCAAGGTGTAGGGAAAAGGGAAATCGACCAAGGTCTCAATCACGATTCCAAACGCCAAGTGGTTTGGCCAGCACCATCTTCGATCACCACACCAAGACTTGCAAGCTCATCACGAATAGCATCTGCTCTCGCAAAATTCTTATCTGCTCTGGCTTGGTTGCGCTCATCAATCAATGCTTCGATCTTTTCCGCGTCCACATTACCACGAAAAAAAGCCTCAACGTCTTGATACAAAATACCCAGCACATGCCCAAGTTTTTTCAACAAAGCCGCATAAGCAGGCACGCTATCATCAGCTGACTCTTTCAAGCGATTAATGGTTTTTGCCAAATCAAACAAAACCGCCATCGCCTCCGGCGTGTTTAAATCATCATCCATCGCCGTCTGAAAGCGTGCCTCAAATTCAGTATTAACCGCAGGCTCAACACCTTCAAAAACCACGCCACGCAAAGCCGTATAGAAACGGGTCAAAGCTTGCTTTGCATTGGCTAAGGTTTCTTCGCAATAGTTTAAAGGACTGCGGTAATGGCTCGCTGCCATAAAATAACGAATTTGATCGGCGGAAACATGCTTTAAAGCTTCACGAATAGTGATGAAATTTTTCAATGACTTCGACATTTTTTCATTGTTGATATTCAAAAACCCTGCGTGCATCCAAATATTGACAAAACGCTTACCATTGACTGCTTCTGACTGTGCCAATTCATTTTCATGGTGCGGAAAGAGTAAATCTGCGCCGCCACCATGAATATCAATCTGCTCGTGCAAGCAAGCCTTGGACATGGCCGAGCACTCAATGTGCCAACCCGGGCGCCCCTCACCCCAAGGCGAAGGCCACGCAGGCTCGCCAGTTTTCGCTTTTTTCCACAAGACAAAATCATAAGGATTACGCTTGCTACTATCGACTTCCACACGACTACCGGCCTGCATATCCTCAAGTTTGCGATGTGAAAGTCGACCATAGCCTTCAAAACGCGTGACATCGTATAGGACATCGCCATTCTCAGCCAGGTAAGCGATGTCTTTATCCAATAGCGTTTGAATCATATCCAACATGCCTTGAATATGCGCAGTTGCCCTGGGCTCCTCGTCGGGCTTAGCAACATTTAAAGCTTCACAATCTTCATTCATTGCGTCAATAAAACGCTGACTCAAATCAGAAAAAGCCTCGCCGTTTTCATTGGCGCGATGAATGATTTTGTCCTCGATGTCAGTGATATTACGCACGTACTTCAAGTTGTAACCCCGATAACGCAGATAACGTGACACCATATCAAAGGTAATTAGCATGCGCGCATGACCAATGTGGCAATAGTCATACACCGTCATGCCACACACGTACATGGATAACTCATTTTCACGCAAAGGCTTTAAGCGTTCTTTCTGTTTAGTTTCGCTATTGTATAAAAGCATCATCAGTCCTGTTTTAAAAAATCTTGGTAGGCTTCAAAAGTATCTTTCACTGAAGCACTGAGAAATTGCTTACCATGCTCTAGTGTTGCAAGCTGAGGGTTTGAGCCCATTCGGCCATCGGGAAAACGCTCACGGTAGTGATAACCGTGCTGAAAGTCTAAGCGTTTTTCAGCAATTTCGGGTGAAAGCACTTTCTGCATTTCGAGTGTGTGTTTATCTGAGCACACCAAATACGATAGCGCAATCTCAGACGGTGTCGCATGAGAGCCTTCTGCATCACCATAAAGCGCCTTAATCAGCTTTGTCACCTCATTACCTTTCCACCAATTTTGCAGACAACAATGCGCCCGTCTGCCGCCATATAGCATCGCCTGTGTGTGGATTTCCGCAAATGCTGCCTGAATAGGTGCGATATTACCGCCATGGCCGTTTAAGAAAAAGAAATGCGTAAAGCCATGCACGGCTAAAGAATTCACCACATCGATAATCATGGCCATCATCGTGGAGGGACGCAGCGTCATACTCCCTGCAAAAGCCATATGGTGCTGCGCACTACCCAAACTCAAGCTTGGAGCGACCATAACGCCTTGTTGCGCTGAAATTTCCCAGGCAATAAGCTCGGGGCAAAGAATATCCGTGCCAATCAAACCCGTAGGACCATGCTGCTCCGTTGAGCCAATCGGAATAATCACCCCCGAGTGTTTTTCCAAGTAGGATGCAACGTCAGGCCAGGTCGAGTATTGCAAGCGCATCTTGATTTTCCTTTTTAAACAAAGTTGCTATAGTGGTGTGATGAAGACGTATCTTATCTCCGACATACACCTTTCGCAATCTGACAGCGCACTTTGCGAGCGTTTTTTTGGCTTCATCAAAGGTTTAGACCCTGATCAAACCAACGCGCTGTATATTTTAGGCGATTTCTTTGAAGTCTGGATCGGCGACGATGAGCCCTCAGCTCTCCACACAAGGGTTGCCAAGGCACTCAAACAACTCAGCCAACAGGGCATCCCTATTTATATCATGCATGGCAACCGCGATTTCTTAATGGGCAAAACCTTTGTGAAAAGCTGTGGCGCAAGTTTATTGCCGGACCCGAGCCTGATTAACATCGCCAACACACCGATTGTCATCAGCCATGGCGACGAACTTTGCAGCGACGACAAAGCCTACCAACGCTTTCGAAAACTCGCCAGACATCGCTTATTGCAACGCTTTTTCCTAGCTTTACCCCTCAAATGGCGACAGAAAATAGGCCGAGACTTGCGTCAGTATTCCGGCAAGCAAGATAAGCCTTTAGCCATCATGGACGTCAACTCAGCTGCAGCAAAAGCTTTATGCCAATCATTTAACAGCACTTTTCTCATTCACGGCCATACACATCGGCCTGCGACACACACAGAAAATAATATCACAAGAATCGTCTTATCCGACTGGCACACACAGGGCCATGCTCTGGTCATCAATGAAAAACTTAACATCGAAAACCTGTATTTCTAAGCTCCGTTATGTATGATAGGATTTTGTTTTTTAGTCAAAAAGGACTTTTCTCTATGCGTTTTCCGATCTTGTTAGCTGCCGCAACATTACCGCTCTGCGCTTTTGCGCTTAAAAGCTACCCCATGCCCAACGCTAACAACGACCTTATCGGCCGTGTGCAATACGTTCACCCTGAGCAAGGTGACCATATTTATCAAATCACGCGTCGCTACAACGTTGGTTTTTACGAAATGATTGAAGCCAACCCAGACATGAATCGCCACTCCAAGCTATCAACTGATGAAACACTAAAGATTCCCACCCAATACGTATTACCCAATGTGCCACGCAAAGGCATTGTCATTAACCTGCCTGAATTACGCTTATATTATTTCAATGAGGCCAAACACGTGGTACAAACTGCCCCGATTGCCATTGGCCGCTTCAATTGGAAAACGCCTGAAATGACGACCAGAGTCATTCGAAAACAAAAAGACCCGGTTTGGGTCGTGCCTAAATCTATCAAAGAAGAGAGTGCCCGCAAAGGTATACACTTGCCTGACGTCATGCCAGCCGGCCCTGAAAATCCACTCGGCGAGTACATGCTAAGACTTGGCAACTGGAGTTACCTCATTCATGGCACGAATGCGCCTAATAGCATTGGCAAGCGTGCTAGCTCTGGCTGCATGCGCATGTTCCCTGAAAGTATCGAAGCCCTATTTCAAGCAGTGCCTATCGACACACAAGTGCAAATTATTAATCAGCCGATTAAGGTCGGCTGGGAAAATGGTGAATTGTATATGGAGGCCCACGAGCCTCTGCATGAAGCCGCCATGTCACGACACGAAGAGTATGATTATGCTCAAGGCGTGATTCGCGAAATGACACAAGATCACCCAATGAATGTCAACTGGCGTAAAGTTGATGATGTCATCGAAGCTTCTTCAGGCATCCCCACGCTCATCAGTCAGGGTAAAGCCAGTGGCCCAACCCCTGATTTAGAGCGTGATTCATCGCTATTACATGGCGAAATTGAGTACACCGTGCCAAACGACTACGAGTAAAACCCCAACTTTTTGAAACATAAGTGTTTTTTCTGCCTTGAATGTAACAAAACCAACAGGTTTTGTTACATTCTTTTACATTAATTTTGTTTATTTTTTGCCCAATACTGCTAGAATAGTCCCTGTTTTTGACACCCATGAGGACAGAATGAGTAAAACAAAAAAGACAGTTCTACTAAGCCTTGCTGCTATCACTTTAGCCGGCACCACGTTTTCGGTGTTTGCAAGCAACACTCAGGCCACAGACCAAAGTGCACTACAAGCCAAAGAACAACAAATTTTGCGCGCCAACCCAAGCATGGACCCGAAGGCTTTGGATACAGCGATACGCGCCTACTCAAACTTACGTGTACAAGGCAAAGACCCTCAGCAAATGTTAACGCTGATTGATTATAACGACCCATCGTTCAAAAAACGATTGTGGGTCATCGACATGAAAAACGCGAAAGTTGAATACAACACCTACGTCGCGCAAGGTAAGGGCACTGGCTTAATTTATGCCAAGCACTTTTCAGATAAAGCTGGCACTGATGCCAGCAGCCTAGGCGTCTACCTAACCGGTAACACCTACGAGGGTGAACATGGCTACTCAATGCGATTACACGGTTTGGATAAAGGTTTTAACGACAACGCCTACAAACGTGCTGTGGTCATGCACAGCGCCTGGTATGTCGGCCAAAAATTTGTGAAAGCGCACGGTTACACCGGCCGAAGCTGGGGTTGCACGGCTTTGAGTCAACGCATGGAGCCTAAAGTGGTCAAAGCGATCGAAGACGGCACGGTCTTAGTCGGCTATTACCCTGATAAACACTGGCTAGATTCTTCAAAATACACGCAGAAAATGGCGTAAAGAAAAACCGGGGCATGCCCCGGTTTTTTTACAACTTCAATGTTGATCGCAAGCGATCAATGGACTCAGGCAACCAAGGCGTATTCTTCTCGATAAACAATTGTGCGTCCAAATCTTCCGCAAGGCTTTCAGCCACATCCAACATTTCATTAAACGCGAGCTTAAGATCAGGATGCTCCTTCGGCGAAATAAACAAAACCAAACCTTTACAGGTGAAACGCGCCATGTTGCTAAGATCAAACACACCCTCTTCAGTCGCTGCCGCCAAACCAAATAATTTTTGGCCAGCAGCCTCACGATTCTCGTGATAATAAAAAAGTTTATCATCGGCAAAACGAAATCCGTTGGCCAACAAGGCTTGCAACAAACTAAAGCCACCAAAAGGTGTTTCTTCATCCGCTTTAATCGTAAACCAAACAAGCTCGGGAACAGAGCCAGTAGCCGTGTTTTCATAAATAGGCTTAGTAGGCGCTTCAGCTTCAACTCGGACTGGCGGCTCAGGCTCAGGGATTGGCGCAGCAGGGGGTGGCTCAACAATAGGTTCAGGCACCACATCAACCAGCTCTTCTTCCAACAAAATTTCCGCTGGTTCTTCATCATCAAGCACGTAAGGTTCACGATGCACTTCAGCATCCAACGCCTCGCCCCCAGATGCTTCAAAGTCAGATTCAGTTTCCGGAGAAAGATCACTGATTTTGCGTTGCTGAAGCTTTTTACGACGTTGGCCATCCCACAATATGGCGAGAATAATCACAGCACCTATCGCTAACAGTATCAATCGCACGGCTATAACTCCTTTTAAGCCTCAGCCATCGCCACAGCTTCATCCATATCAACAGAAACGATACGTGAAACACCTGGCTCATGCATGGTCACACCAATCAAGTTGTGAGCCATTTCAATCGCAAGCTTATTATGGCTAATAAAGATAAACTGTACCTTATCCGACATTTCTTTAACAAGCTTACAGAAACGTAAGACGTTATTATCATCCAACGGTGCATCGACCTCGTCAAGCATACAAAACGGCGCCGGATTAAGCTGGAACATCGAGAAAACCAAAGCAACGGCTGTCAAAGCTTTTTCACCACCCGATAGCAAATGAATACTGGTGTTTTTCTTACCCGGTGGCCGGGCCATCACTGTCACGCCGGCGCTCAGCAAGTCATCGCCGATAAGCTCCATATAAGCGCTACCGCCACCAAAAATTTTCGGGAAGAACTCTTTAAAGTACCCATTCACCGTATCAAACGTTTCTTTGAAGCGCTGACGCGTTTCGCGATCAATTTTACGGATAGCATTTTCAAGTGTGCTTAAAGCTTTCTCTAAGTCTTCATACTGCTTATCAATATAAATCTTGCGCTCTTCTTGAACTTTATACTCATCAATGGCTGCTAAGTTAATCGGGCCCAAACGCTCAATACGCCTTTGTGTAGCCTCCAAGGCTTCAAGCAAGGCCTTTTCTTCATGCTCGTCGGTCAGCTCGGCGAGAACGACTTCAAGCGTCAGATCGTCTTCTTTCAAGCGCTCAACAATGTTAGCTTGGCGAATATCAAATTCCTGTATGCGCAATTTTTGATTTTCAAGTTTGCTACGTACTGTATTAATCGATTCGTCGATCGCGTGGCGTGCTTTCTCAGCCTCAAAAATTTTGTGCTCGATCTCACCCATGATTTGTTTTTCATCGGTGAGCTCTTTTTCAATCGTGGCGTGTCGTGAAACCGCAGATGCCAATTTTTCACTCAGGTCTTCTTCAGGCGAATCATCACTTTGCAAGGCAAGCTCATATTGAGCTTTACGCTCTTGCATTTGCTGCATTTGCGCTCGCATGCGCTCAATCGATTGAGTCAGCGCCTGGCTTTCGGTTTCTTTTGACTCTAAACTTGTTTGCGCACGATGCAAGATGGACTGTGCTTCTTGATACTCAGCACGAATCAACGATAAAGCTTCTTTAAAACGATCTCGCTCAGCCAGCAAACGATCACGATCTGTCGCATCGTGCTCCATCGCCTGCATCGCTTCCTGCCAAATCGCTCTGGCTTGCGCAAGCTCATTATGCTCTTTTGCAAACTGTTGCTTAAGTTCAAGCAACTCTTCAGCCAGTGCTTTCAAGCGCAATTCGGCATGCTCTAGTTTTGAACGCTTAACCTCAACCTTGGCTTTTGTGTCCGCCAAATTTGATTTAGCTTGGCTAACTCCAGCCTGCAAACTATCACGCTGCTCTTCATAGGCTTTGAGTGAAGCTTCAGAGTTGCTTAGTGTGTTTTCAAGCTCTGCCACTTGGCGCGCCAAACGCTCACTATCTTCTTTATACTGCTTAATGGTTTTTTCACGCTCTAACACGCCCTGCTGATCCGCACGACCACGATCAATGCGCAATAGGTTTGGGGTTAAGTACATACCATCACGCGTCACTACGGCTTGATGCGCCTGTAAACTCGGCAAACGCGACAAGGCTTCATCTAAGTTTTCCGCGGTAAACACATGCGCAAGCTCTGCACGCAAGCCTTTGGGGGCATTAATTTTACTCGCCAAACTATCCGGTGAAACCGCGATATCTTGAGTATCCGTCAGACGGAAGAAATTCAGCTGACCCTCTTGAACATCGGCCAAAGCGGATTTCAAGTTGGCAGGGTTATCAACACAGACCGCTTCAAGCAAAGAGCCCAAAGCCATTTCAACGGCTTTTTCCCAACCTGACCGCGTCTCCAAGCATTGCGCCAATAAAGGCTTATCGGACAAACCCTGCGCGCTCATCCAAGCTTTAATCTTCTCACCCTTTTGCATCAAGGCATCTTGTTGCAGAGTCTCAAGTGAGGCAATTTTTGCTTTGAGCGATTGCCACTCACCACGCAGACTGTCCAAGCGATCACGGTGCGTGCGCTCTTGCTCACGCTGGGCGTTTAAGTCAGACAATAAGGTCTGATACTGCGCTTCGTTCATTTGAGCTTCATTGTGCAAATCATCGAGCAAACCGCTCAAGCTTTTCAGCTCATCTTCAGACGAATCTTGGCGAAGTAATCTTTCCTCTTCTGCGATGCGATCCATACGTTGCTTCTGCTGCAATTGCCTTTGCTCAATGTGCTGTATCCGTGTTTGCTCAACCTGGGCCTTCCTTGAGGTTTCTGCCGCACGCTGATTGAACACATCCCAGTTTTCTTGCCAGGCCTGACCCTCGCCATCGGTGGCTTGCATTTTTTCACCGCAGGCTTCAAAGATTTCGCGCTTTTCAACGATATCGTGACGCAACTGCTCAGATTCGCCCTGCAATGCCGTTTGTCGCGACAAATCTTGCTCCACCAAATTTTGCAAATGACGGTATTCTTTTTCCGCGTTCTCCAAATCCTTCTCAAGCTGCTCACGACGTTCTTTCTGATGTTTTATAGCTTGCTCAAGGCGAGAAATTTCACTGCCGCAATCGTAGTAGTTTTTCTGGACCTCGTTAAAGGTATCAAGACGTTGATTTTTCTCTTCACGAAGCTCTACAAGCTTGCGCTCTTCGGCTTGAAAATTAGCCTTCTCTTCTTCAAGCTTGATAGACAGCTCATCCAAGCTTTCACGAAAACGCTTAGAGTCTGCCGCCAAGTTTTTCCACTGCACGCCATAGACTTGGGCTTGCAACTGGCGAGCCTCTTCTTTCAAAACCCTGTAACGCTCAGCAGCACTGGACTGGCGCTTTAAGGTTGCTAGTTGTTTTTCAATTTCCTCACGAAGATCATGCAAACGAGATAGGTTTTCTCGCGTGTGTTTAATGCGGTTTTCAGTTTCTCGGCGACGTTCTTTATATTTTGAGATCCCTGAAACTTCTTCAAGATTCGCGCGCATTTCTTCAGGCTTAGCCTCGATCAAACGAGAAATCATCCCCTGCTCAATAATCGCGTAACTTCTAGGGCCCATACCGGTGCCCAAGAAAACATCCGTGATATCACGACGACGACATTTAGTGCCATTCAAATAATACGTTGACTGCGCCTCACGATTCACTTGTCGCTTAACGGAAATTTGATTGTACTTGGCATACTCGCCACCAAGCTTGCCTTCACTGTTGTCGAACACAAGTTCGATCGAGGCCTGCCCCACCGGCTTGCGCTCAACGGTACCGTTAAAGATAACGTCTGTAGAGGACTCACCACGCAACTGTTTTGCTGAGCTCTCACCCATCACCCAACGCACAGCATCGATGATATTGGATTTACCGCAACCATTGGGGCCGACCACGCCATTGAGGTTACTTGGGAAGTCCACTTTCGTGGGGTCAACAAAGGATTTAAAACCGACTAATTTAATTGATTCTAGACGCATGAAATGGCTGATCCGTCATATAAAATGTTCAAATTGGGAATCATCTTACCTAATTCACGCAGCCCTGTGAACCTAATTTCGGCATTCGAACCAGTGAAAAACCAGGATGCTAGGAATCGATCAAAAAGGCGGCAGCCGCGCCAGAAAGCCGGCGATTTATTGACCATAAAAACAGGGGCAGAGCCGCCCCCGCCGTGGAAAAATTTAGAAACTGGTCGTCATGCTACGGTAGCTTTTAACCACATCATGCTTGTTAAAGTTAATAATCAAGGTCATGGTTTTGCTGCTTTGCTCGTCGCTAGAGGAATCTCGGTTTGCGCCCAGCAAAAGGACCGTGATATAGCTACTGCTACTAGAAGATTGTCGCAACTGCATATTTTTCTGATACACAAACTCACTGGTACCGTTATCTTTTTGCGTCACGATATCCGGCGCGCCAAAGGCTTTGATTACCTGCGACTTTGTGGTCACACCTTTTTTAAGGACCAAAGTCACCTCACCCGAGGTGAAGGGGTTTGTACTTTTAGGCTGGGGCTGCTGTTGAGCGACGCAGGCTGACAACATGACAGCCACAACGGCGACCACGAAACATACAAGGGGCTTTTTTATGACGCTCATCTTTTTTCCTTTGGGATTAGGGTCTGTTTACAATTTATTTTCACGCTGCAAACTGAGTGAAATTGGTCCAAGTTGCTCATTATTTTCGTTAAATAGGGTTAGCTATTCGCCTCAAATAATAAACAAC
>PCWT01000062.1:21038-62585 GCA_002796245.1 Gammaproteobacteria bacterium CG11_big_fil_rev_8_21_14_0_20_46_22
AAAAACCAGGGTCTAATATTTGCTCATCATCCTCGCTAGACTGGCCACGCGAACTTGAGGTTTTTTGCTTATTTGTAAAATTCAAACGCACAACCGTTCGCCCCTGACCGGCCGACGTAACAGTGACATTACCGACAGGCTTCACTGTGACCTCATCGAGGTTTTGACCGCAATTATCACTTGAAACACACACATCCATACCATGCCAATTAAAACCCCCGTCAGGAACCTGTTCGCTGTGGGCGGAACCCTCGACATTGACATAGCCGCCAGCTGCGTTGCTATTCTTAATGGTATACCCCATATTCTCTAAGGCATTGGCTGTGGCATTAAACACTTTTAAGCGACTTTCACGAAAAGTGTGCGATTGCATAGCCTGTATCTGCAAAGGCGTTAAATTAGGCTGTTGAGGCATAGGAACACAAGCACCCAGCAATAACATGAACGCCGAACACAAAACCCAAATAAGGCTGAATTTTATACGCTTGGACATACTTCTTGATCGCCAAAATTTTGCACAATCTACCAAAAATCCCACTGATGCACAATACACCAAAGAGCTTAGGGCAAAAAAGCCATCACCCCTATTCATCTGTCTGTAGAGCTCTTATAAAACATGCTACACTTCGACGCAGAAACAAGCCAAGCAAGCTGTATGAACAAAAAACCAAGCACACATCTTCACCACATCGCCATCAGCGTAGATGACATTCAAACGGCTATTGATTGGTACCAAAGTCACTTTGGCGGCGAGATCGACTACCAGGATGATACCTGGGCAATATTAAAGTATGAGAACATCAAGCTCGCTTTCGTGCTTGCTCACCAGCACCCCCCCCACATCGCCTTTGAAGTCAACCGAGCCAATATCGAAGGTCCTTTAAAAAATCACCGCGACAACACAGAATCTCGCTACATCCGCGATCCTTTTGGTAACGTCGTTGAGCTGGTTGCCAAAGATTAAAAGCCACTTCATTCTCGAGCATTGTAACGCAGTATAACCTCACCCTAACAGGCACTAGAAGTCACTCACACTCGCTATGATGCGTGCTAGCTTACTCATTTTCGAGTACCGCAGCGCAGTTTACTTAAAACATCAATGAGCAACGAAGCTTAACAAGGAAAAACTAAAAGCAAACACGACTAAGAGAAACGTAGCAAAATTTGACGAGCAAGCGGAGTTTATTGAGATATAAATGAGCATTGCGAGAAGAATTTTGCTCAGTTTATCGACGGCGTGATTGTTTTTAGCTAGCCTTCGGGATTGTTTAGCCAAGCAATAGCATACATCGCCTTGATCAAACGCTCTTGATGATCAATTGCCGCATTAAGCGCGGCTTTTTGATTTGCAGGTGCTTTGCGCAAATGTTCTTGCAGATCAGCCAATTTAACTTGGGCGAGACTGATATGTTGGCCGAACAATACTTCTGCATCCGTCTCAGCAGCCATTAATTGTGCTTTGAGATCCGGCGAGAGTGACTGGATGCTGCCGGCAGATTGGACTTGCTCAAACACTTGGCGATTTTGAATCGCTAGCGATGAAAAATCTTTTAAGGCCTTCAAGCTTGCGCGGGCATCTTTACAATAAGCGCTTTGGGAGACGCCACAATTTGTGACAGCCTGGCCTAAGACCTCATGATTCGACATGAAATAGGTATAGCGATTGTGATCATGGCAAGCTGCCAAGCACAGAGGCAACAAAATCAGCAAAGACCTTTTTAAAAACCTACTCAACAACATCTCTCATCCCAAAAGTAGCGTCGGCCATCATCGCATAATGGTATGACAAGGTCAAAACGAAAAAAGCCAAGCCGACAAGTAGGTAGGCAATAGCATTACCGATCGGTTGCTCTTGAGGATTTTCCCGATAACGGATAAAACGAAGCACTGCCGAGAAACAAAAAAATATACCGAGCACCACGCCCATACCGGTCATGGATCGACGAAAAAAATCCAGAGGGACCATAAAGTTATCAGCCACCTGCCCCAAGCTCTCCGCCGCCTGCGCTTTTAAACTGATTAACAATACACCCAAAAAAAATAAAGGTTTAAACTTCATATGCCAAAATCTTGCTTATAATTTGCGCAGCATGTTAGCAGAATTTTCGGATCAGTCGAGTTTTTTCAGTCCCTGTCACCCCATATAATTGAAAAACACGATTTAGTGTCACGACACCGCCCGCGCCTGTCGACGCACAAAATATAAAGCGTCCATTTTGCTGAAACATCAGCCCATTGTCAGAAAAAATGATTCGCTGTCTCGCAGGAAAACCGCTCCAGTATAAGTGCAGAGCTTTCGGCACAGCATAAACTCGCAATACCTGCTCTCCCTCTATCAACTGAAAACCGCAAGACCAGTCCTGGCCACAGCCAGCACCAGAGCCCTTCGGGCACAAAATCACACGGTAGCCCAACAAAGCGCGCGTCTTTGCTAAACTCACAGCCGAATGCAGCTCTCCGCTTAATTGTGAAACAGCCATCGTGTTTTTGATAGACGCTATTGTTCGCCAAGAAAATGTCGCACCAAGCGCCATTAAAAAAATCACGGCCATCAACTCAAGCAAACTAAAACCTCTCTGCGACACCTTGTTCCTCCTTTGTTTCAGCGCTAGACTGCGCACATCTATCATTTGGAGCTTCACCATGCTCAATATTGCACTGGCTCAACTTAACCTCACCGTTGGGGCAACCGATGACAATGCCAAAAAAATTTTGCAGGCCTATGAAACAGCGGCTAAGCAAGGCGCTGACATCATGGTTTGCCCAGAGCTTGCAATCAGCGGCTACCCGCCTGAAGACCTACTGTTACGCCATGATTTTATCGAGCTTTCCGACAACACTGCCCAAGCGCTGGCAAAGCACTTCACCGAAATCGATGTGATTTTAACGTATCCTTGCCTACGCAACGGCAAGCGCTACAACACAGCAGGCTGGGTGAGAAACGGCAAAATTATTGCAGAATATTTCAAACACAGCTTACCCAATGAAGGTTTACTGGATGAAAAGCGCTACTTCTGTGAAGGTAAAGACAGCGTGGTCGTTGAACACAAAGGCGTGAAGCTCGGTTTATTGATTTGCGAAGATCTTTGGCATGATGAGAATATTATACAAGCAAAAAACGCCGGCGCTCAATGCATTTTAAGCACCAATGCCTCACCATTTCGCTTTGATAAACAAGACGTTCGCATCAACATATTGAGACACAATGCCAAAATCAGCCAGCTGCCGATTTATTACGTGAACTATGTTGGCAGTCAGGATGAATTTTTATTTGACGGCCAATCCATGGCTGTCTCTGAAAAAGGCGAGTTATGCTATCAAGCGCCCGCCTTCAAAGAAGAAATCATTTTCTTAAAACACAGTCACGACGGGGTTGAGCACAAACCCTACCAAAAACCAGACCCATTGGATTTAATTTATCAAGGTCTAGTCACTGGCACTCGTGATTACATTAACAAAAATGGTTTTCCTGGGGCCATTATCGGGCTATCTGGCGGCATCGACTCAGCCCTCACATTAGCGATTGCTGTTGATGCACTTGGCGCCGAACGTGTCCACGCGGTACTCATGCCTTCGCAATACACAGCCGACATAAGCAACGAAGATGCGATAAAACAAGTGGACTCACTGGGCGTCACTCACAGTGTTTTGCCGATAAAACCTTGCTTCGATGCTTTTTTAAGTGCATTAGCGGAACCCTTTGAAAACTATAAACCCGATATTACTGAAGAAAACATCCAAGCGCGTATTCGTGGGACCCTGCTCATGGCCTTATCGAACAAAACAGGCAAGCTTGTTTTGACAACCGGTAACAAGAGTGAAATGGCCGTGGGTTATGCGACCTTATACGGCGATATGGCCGGCGGCTTTGCCGTGTTAAAAGACGTGTATAAAACGGTAGTGTACAAATTAGCCCGCCATGTAAACCGTGATAAAGAAATCATCCCTGAACGGGTAATCACTCGCGAGCCATCAGCAGAGCTTGCACCCAACCAAAAAGACCAAGATAGCCTTCCTCCTTATGAAATATTGGATGTCATCATTAAAGCCTTTGTGGAAGATGACTTAAGCTGTGAAGCCATCATCAAACAAGGTTATGATGCAGAGATAGTAAAAAAAGTGCTGCGACTCATTCAAATCAATGAATACAAACGACGCCAAGCTGCGCCAGGCATTCGCATTACCAAGCGTGCCTTTGGCCGCAATCGACGTTACCCGATCACCTCAGGATTCATTCGCCTATTCAGCGATCAGTGAATAGTCGCGCCAAAGGCACATCCAAGGTCATCTCGATGTCTTCTCGCATCTTAGCAAGATTGTCGGTCATAATCGCATCAAAGCCTGAAAGCGTTTCCATCGAAACTTTCCAAGGCATATCGCGATAAAGTTGTTTAATGGTGTACTCATCCAAGTCACAGGCCAAAATGACTTGTGAATTACGGAGTAATTTAACCAACTTCGCCTCAATTAAAGCGCACAGCTGGACATCAGGGGAAATCAAATGATTTTGGGCTGCTGAAGCGTAAAGCCTGGCATAGGCAACACTTTTACCTTTCTTTTTAGCCTCCCACAGTATAAACAACCAATTCAGTGTCGATGAAAATGCAGAATTACCCTGAAAAGCCTGTTTTTTCCGAAAGTGATGCCAGGTCATTTCATTTGAGACCAAAGCACCTATCAAAATGATCATCCATGAAATAAAGATCCACAAAAGAAAGATAGGAATAGCTGCCAAAGTGCCATACAAGATTTTGTACGTCGGAAACTGTGTCATATAAAACACAAAAATCTTTTTAGCGATTTCAAGGGCCACAGCTGCAATCAGTGCCCCCAAAAATGCAAAACGCCAGGGCACACGGCAATTTGGCACAATCACATATAACACCGTAAACCCCACAACCGTTAGCATAAACGGTAAGATCGACACCAGCAATGACGAAATGCCCAAACCACCTTGATTTCCTAGAAAAGGCGCAGAAATTAAATGCGTGGTTGCCCAAATACTCACACCAATAAAAATAGGCGACAAGGCAATGATGAGAATATAGCGCAACCAAGCCGACAGGCCCTTTCGCCTAGCCGGCACACGCCAGATCGCATTGAAGGCTTTCTCGATGATCAATAGCATCAAAACAGCCAAGACAAATAAAAACGCTATTCCAGGTAGCGGTAAACGCTCAGCTTGAGCCGCGAACACGCCAAGATTATCTCGAATCACCTCACCGACTTCAGGCACGAAGTTTTTAATTAAAAAGGCCTGCACCTCAACAATCATTTTTTGGAAAATCGGCGACACAGAGAGCACCATCACAGAAACAATGGTGACCGGCACAATCGCTAAAATAGTGGTATAGGTCAAACTACCTGCTGTATGGGTAAAACCTTCACTAAAAATCCGGCGCAAAATACGTGTTGCGCCCTGAGAGAATCCAATAAGGTTTCGCTGGAAGTTTCGAAGTCGCTGGCTTTTCATCATAGGAGCCTTTAAAATCCTTTGGACTAATCTAGCACGAGGGACCGACATTGAAAACTGTCACGCTATACCACAACCCACGTTGTTCAAAATCGCGCGAAGCCCTAGCCTTGCTAGTCGCCCGCGGCCTCGACGTTACCGTGATTGAATATCTTAAAACACCCCCTAGCCTTAACACACTGAAAGCACTAGCAGAAAAGTTGGGTGATGATAAAGAAACATTATTTCGCACAAATGAAGAGGCATACAAATCCATCAAAACCCTTCCTTTTGAAGCAAGACTTGCTGCCATTTGTGAAGAACCGATCTTACTGGAGCGCCCCGTGGTCGAAACTGATAAGGCCGCCGTGGTTGCGCGCCCACCCGAAAAACTATTAGACATTATTTAAGGAAAAGCTGATGAATATCTTGGTGTTATACTACTCACGAAATGGCCACGTTCAAAAAATGGCGCAATACATTGCAGAAGGTGTTGAGTCAGTTGAAGGCGCCAACGCTATTGTTCGCACCGTGCCGACCGTCAGCCCAAACCCTGAAAAAACAGAGGCCGAAGTACCCGAACATGGCGCACCCTATGCAACCCTAGAAGATCTTGTTCAAGCCGATGGCATTATTGTTGGCAGTCCAACACGTTTTGGTAACATGGCCGCACCGATGAAATATTTCTGGGATGGTACTGCTGAACTTTGGGCCAAAGGCAGCCTAGTCAATAAGCCGGCTAGCGTCTTTACCTCTACTGCCTCACTGCATGGCGGCCAAGAAACAACACTGCTGACGATGATGATGCCTTTATTGCATCACGGCTGCTTGATTGCCGGCATTCCCTACACAGAAAGTAGTTTAAACACCACAGAAAGTGGCGGCACACCCTATGGCAGCTCGAATCATTCCGGCACTGACGGCAAAAAATCCATTAGCCCCGATGAAAAACGTTTATGCATTGCACAAGGTAAACGTCTCGCGGAGCTTGCGAAAAAACTCAGCGTATGAAAGAAAGCATTTTACTGATTAACCTTGGCACACCAACCTCTCCAACACGTAAAGATGTCGCGAGTTACCTTCGTGAATTTTTAATGGACCGTCGCGTCATTGACTTGCCTTACCTTGCAAGAAGCTTGCTGGTTAAAGGTATTATCGCCCCATTTCGCTCAAAGCAATCAGCACACGCCTATCAAACTATCTGGACAGATCAAGGCTCACCCTTGTTGACGAACTCAGAAGCCTTATGTGAAAAACTCAAACCCCTATTGCCAGAGGCGAATATTGCACTGGGTATGCGCTATGGCAAGCCATCAATTACCGATGCTTTGCGCGATCTGTTGCCCTGCGAGGAACTCACGATTTTACCGCTTTACCCGCAATATGCATCGTCCAGCAGTGGAACCGCCATTGAAGCCGCACTTGAGGCACTTAAATCACGCGAGTACCTACCGAGCATTAATATCATTCATCACTTTTACACAGAAAGTTTTTATGTTGATGCCATGGGTGAACACCTTCGCAAAAACTTAAGCGAACAAACTTACGACCACTTACTTTTTAGTTACCATGGTTTACCTGTGCGCGCCGAAGAAAAGTTGATCAAAGAAACCGAAAGCTTACAACCCAGCAGCAGCTATCGTTTTCAGTGCGAAGAAACTTCTCGTTTGATTGCAGAAAAGCTCGAACTCGAAAAAGGTGGCTATTCCACAAGCTTTCAATCGCGACTCGGAAAATTACCCTGGCTTGAACCTTATACGAGCGACACACTCAAAACACTGGCCGACCAAGGCGTAAAAAATCTCGCTGTGTGCTGCCCTTCGTTTGTGGCTGATTGCCTAGAAACATTAGAAGAAATCGGCATAAGCCTAAAGGCTGATTGGGAAACCATGACCGGCGGGACATTCTCCCTGGTGCCTGCTTTAAATGCTTCTGAACAGTGGATTGCAAAACTGGCAGAGAAATTAAAGAGCTAGCCGATAAGCCGGGTTCTGTCGTGAGCAGTCATTTATCTAGGCGCACAGTCGCCCGTGCGCTCAAGCAACCTACCCGAATCTAGCGCGGGCCGCGCCTGATAGATTCCTATTCGGTCTTGCTCCGAGTGGGGTTTACCCTGCCACTGCTGTTGCCAGCAGCGCGGTGCGCTCTTACCGCACCATTTCACCCTTACCCAACAATCGCCAGGCGGTATATTTTCTGTGGCACTTTCCGTAGGCTTGCGCCCCCCAGACGTTATCTGGCACCCTGCCCTGCGGAGCCCGGACTTTCCTCGAGAAACGGATGTTTCACGCGACTGCTTAGCTAGCTCGGGCGGGATCATACCACAAATCAGTCAAGCGCAAAGTACAAGCTTACTCGCTTTTCAGCATCGCCAGTTGGCGTTCGTCGTCTAAAACCTCGCCATCGACGGCATAGCCCGCCTCCGCCCAAGCGGTGATACCCCCTTGCAAGGAAACCACATGGGTATAACCGAGCTGCTTGAGGCGATCGGCCGCCAACAAAGAACGGTTTCCACTGCGGCAATAGACGACGATGTTAACTGAGGTGTCAGGCAATAATTTATTAATCATAAATTCCAACAGACCTCGACCACAGTGCACAGCGCCGAAGATGCGGCCCTCATCCCACTCATAATCCTCACGAACATCCAGGATGGTCAAAGCCTCATCCGTCTCTGAAATCCGTCGATTCAGCTCCTGGATGGTGATTTCTTGTACGCGGGACCTGGCTTGATCACATAACACTTGGAACTCTGGTGATATCTGGCTCATTTCTACTCCTTTTTGCTAAAACTTGCCTATAACGTCGCCGAACTTGCACATAAAAAAAAATTACCCTACACTCGACTCATTCGTTAAAGGCACTCTCAATGGCAAGCATCCTGGTATTACACGGCCCCAACCTTAACCTGCTGGGACGACGCGAACCCAGTGTTTACGGCCACACAACGCTTGAGGAGATTAACACGAAACTCAAATCCCTCTCAAGCTGCGACATTGTCTGCTTGCAGAGCAACGCTGAGCATGTTCTAATCGACCGAATTCAAGCAACCTTGGATGATAGCACCCAAATCATCCTATTCAATCCAGCGGCCTTTACGCACAGCAGCATCGCACTCCGAGATGCCCTACTGGCCACACAGACGCCTTTCATTGAAATCCACTTAAGCGACATCCGTACACGTGAAGATTTTAGACAGCATTCCTACTTTTCAGATATCGCCATAGCCACCTATCAAGGCCATGGCGCCGATTCGTATTACAAAGCATTAGAGCATGCCAAACACTATTTAACCGACCAACAAGGGGTAATACATGGACATTCGTAAAGTTAAAAAATTAATTGAGCTCATCGACGAAACAGGCGTCGCCGAAATTGAAATCAAAGAAGGCGAAGAGTCCGTGCGCATTAGCCGTGGCGTGTCTTCACCTATGCACTACGCAGTCCCACCAGCACCGATGCCGGTATCACAAGCGCCAGCCGCAACACCTGCACCAACAGCAAACACTGAAGAACCCAAAAACGCGGCCCTCTCTGGGCACGAAGTCAAATCTCCGATGGTCGGCACATTCTACACCTCAGCCTCGCCCGAAGCTCCCGTGTTTGTCGACGTCGGCCAACACGTGAACAAAGGTGATGTGCTTTGTATCGTTGAAGCCATGAAAATGTTTAACCAAATCGAAGCCGATGTGTCAGGCAAGCTGGTTGCGCGCTTGGTTGAAAACGGTGAACCTGTAGAATACGGCGAAACCTTGTTTGTGATAGAAGAACACTAGGAAACATCACATGTTTAAAAAAGTCTTGATTGCCAACCGTGGCGAAATTGCATTGCGCATCTTGCGTGCCTGTAAAGAGCTCAACATCAAAACCGTTGCCATACATTCAGACGTTGACCGCGATTTAAAACACGTTCTACTCGCCGATGAAACCGTTTGCATCGGTCCTGCGTTTGCCGGCGACAGCTACCTGAGCATCCCTGCCGTCATCAGCGCCGCAGAGATCACAAATGCCGATGCCATACACCCAGGTTATGGTTTTCTCGCTGAAAATGCAGATTTTGCCGAACAAATCGCTCACAGCGGTTTTACCTTTATTGGACCCGATGCCGAAACCATTCGCATGATGGGCGACAAAGTCGAAGCCAAACGCAATATGATTAAGTTAGGCGTGCCTTGCGTGCCTGGCTCCGAAGGCGCACTGGGCCAAAACAAACAAGCCAACCTTGAACTTGCCGAAAAAATTGGCTATCCCGTTTTAATCAAAGCCTCAGGCGGCGGGGGTGGTCGGGGCATGCGTGTCGTGCATAAAGCTGAAAACCTCATTCAGGCTATCGACACCACACGCACTGAAGCGCGCAACGCGTTTGGTAACGACACGGTTTACATGGAAAAATACCTGGCCAACCCACGACACATTGAAATTCAAGTGCTCGCCGACGGTCACGGCCAAGCCATACATCTGGGCGAGCGCGATTGCTCTATGCAACGTCGCCACCAAAAAGTCATCGAGGAAGCGCCAGCACCCGGCATTAGCGAAGCACAGCGTAATGAGATTGGCCAGCGCTGTGTTGATGCTTGCATCGCCATGAACTACAAGGGCGCCGGCACCTTTGAGTTTCTCTACGAAAACAGCCATTTTTACTTCATCGAAATGAACACCCGTGTCCAAGTTGAGCACCCCGTCACCGAAATGGTCACCGGTGTTGACATTATTAAAGAACAAATCCGCATTGCCGCTGGGCGACCTTTAAGCTACAAGCAAAGCGACATTAAACTGAGAGGCCATGCTATTGAGTGTCGCATCAACGCCGAAGACCCCGAAAAATTCTTGCCTTCACCAGGTACGGTGACATTTTATCACCCACCCAGCGGCCCGGGTATTCGCATGGATTCACACTTATATTCTGGTTACACCGTACCGCCGCATTATGACTCCCTAATTGCTAAAGTGATCGCTTACGGCGAAACCCGTGAATTTGCGATGGCACGCATGCGAAATGCACTCGATGAAATTCACGTTGAGGGCATTAAAACCAACATTGCGCTGCATCAAAAGCTTCTAAAAGACCCTGGTTTTCAGCAAGGTGAAACCAATATCCACTACCTGGAACAGGTCTTCATGGCAAAATGAGCTACTACCAACTTGCCATCGGGGCATTAAAATCAGAGCACGCCCAGGCTGTTGAAGACTATTTATTTGATACCCTGGGTGCCGACACAGTCACGGTATTAAAAAGCCAAGCAGGTTTGCTTGTCAGTAACAAAGACGACACACACCCCTTGCCCGACACCGTGACACTGCAGGCTATTTTCACGACAAAGCCACCTGAATCCGCCTTACAGGCCTTATACGAAGCACAGGGTATACCACCAGACAACGGCACCCTAAGTTGCCATGAGGACCAGGATTGGCAAACGAGCTTTCGCCAGCATTTCCAACCTATTTCGATTGCTGACCGCCTATGGATCAGACCTGTTTGGGATAAACATGACACGGACCCCCAGCCCTCGCTTTATATTGATCCGGGGATGGCGTTTGGCACCGGCAGTCATGCCACCACGGCACTTTGCCTTGAAGCCCTGACCCGAGTGCTCAAGCCCGGGCAAGCTGTTGTCGATTATGGCTGCGGATCCGGCATTCTTGGCCTGAGCGCACTGATGCTTGGCGCTAAGAAGGCCTGCGGCGTGGATATTGATGAAACCGCCCTGGTCTGTGCCGCCCAAAATGCTGCGCTCAACGATATCGCCGTGCCGGAAGCTTTTGATATCCGCCATTGCGAGGCCGAAACACCGCCAAATTGCCCAATCATTTTGGCCAATATTCTCGCGCCCGTACTCATCGACCTTGCGCCCACCCTGCTCAAACTGTGCGAACCTCAGGGTTATTTGATTTTGTCAGGCCTGCTTGAAGAACAGAGCCCCTCCGTCCTAAGTCATTATAAAAATGAAGCCATCGTAAGTGAAGTCCTACAGCGCGATGAGTGGATCGCTCTAATCTTAAAAAAGTCTTAAAAAAGAGCATTTTTTGCTTGTGAGCCTCAATCTTGGTGATATAATGACCATCGCTTGATTGATCATAAATTGATCGAAAGCTTGGCTTTTAAGCGCCTGCACGTAGAACAGGGCTGAGAATAATATCGGTTATCAAATCAACTTGACAAAAGAGAGAGTTAATCATGGAAAACTTAAATGTAATGAACCCCGTCGCTAACACTGATGTGGCTGAAAAACAGCCCCTAAACGAAAGTGTTAATCACGCCTTGTCGACATACTTCAGCCAATTGGGTGGCACAACCCCTAGCGGCGTTTACGACATGGTCATGGCAGAGGTGGAGGTGCCTATGTTGAAGTGTGTATTGAAATACACTCGCGGCAATCAATCAAAAGCCGCCAAAATCATGGGGCTTAGCCGTGGTACATTGCGCAAAAAGCTAAAAATTTACGGCATGGAAGGTCGCATCAAAGACGTTATTGCTTAAGTTATTGCTAACTGCATTAGGGGCTATCACATATAGCCCCTTTTTTATTTTCTCTATATACTCGTGTAACCGGTTTTAACCCACTCTGCGAGATGCCATGGATATCGACATCGCCTCAGTCAAAGCCCAACAGGCACTGGAAGCGTTACGATGCCCAAGCAAACCCAGTCTAAGCCATGATAGCTTAGCCGGTTTAGCCAGAAACATTTTTCAATTCAAACCCACAAATGAACCCATCTACGCGAAACTACAGGCCATAGAGTGTCTTAAGGCATTCTTCAATGATAGCTTAAAATCACATTATTCAGAGCAGACAGCCCTACTTGCGGAGTTTATATTGGCTCGTTATCTGGACTCATACTTCCCAGGAAATAAACATGCCATTAGCTCGACCTTGCCTCAGTACAGCAAAATGCAGGCCAATGCAGGCGCTCTCTTACGTGGCATGCAAAAAATGCCTCGCGCATTTATCGATATTCTAGAACTTCTCGCACTATGCCAAGCTTTCGACCCACACTTTGATTTGCTTGAGCACCAAGAAGCCCACGCACTGCTTGTCAGCATTCGTGAAGCACACGGTGAATATAATACGCGGCTATCCAAACCGCGCCCCAAACCTAAGTCGAGAACACTGGCGCAACACGCCCGACTGACCATGGTCATGAGCGTTCTGATCTGCGCTATTTTAATACTCGGCATACTGGCAAGCTTTGCCTGGGTCATTGCCAGCAATGAACGCAGTGTAGAAAGCCACCTACAAACGATGAGCAGCACCTCGGAGTCGGAATCAACTAGCCATGAATAAACACGAGCTAAAACAAGCGATCAAAACACTGAGGCAGCAATTCATCGCGGGCGCAAGCTTTCTTCGCAAACAACACGTGAACAAGCACGGCAGCGAACTTTCTTTAGAACACGCACATTGGTTTATTGTGATGGGCAGTGAAAACACTGGCAAAAGCGCCTTACTTCAACGCTCAGAGCTACCCTATTTACTCTCAAGAAAACACCCCGAAAAAACCAAGAGATATGAACACAACTGGTGGGTAACCAAAGAAGCCGTTTTTATAGACACCCCCTCAAGCTACTTAAGCACAAAACACAAAGCACTCTGGAAACACTTTGTTCGTTTACTTAAACGCTACAGCTTTCAAAAAAAGCTCGATGGTATCGTCATTGTTTTAAGTCTTGATGAGCTCAAGCAAAACGAACAACACAAAGCGCTACTCAAAACCTTAAGTCATCGCTTACAAACGATTCGAAATGCCTTTAAGCAACGCATCCCGCTTTATTTCATCATCAACAAAATAGATCGACTAGAAGGCTTCAATGATTTTTTCGAAGATTACCATCAACACGAACGCCAGCAAATGTGGGGCATGCATTTTAACCCCAATCAAGCCTTAAACCGCCAGGCCAATCTTGAATTCAAAGACTTACAACAGCGCTTGCACACACAGTTCTTATCACGCCTCACTCAAATCAACCATGAAAAGGCCCACAAACTATTTCAATTTTGCGAACAGTTTGCCGAGCTATCGCCCTGCGTTAGCCACTTCTTCACCATCGCAACATCAAAACTTAGAAAATATTACCAAGTTCAAGGACTTTACTTTACCGCAGCTTTAGCCGAATCACATTCGACCCACCTAAGTCTCGAAGCATTGCAAAAACACTACAGCGAACGAGCCAAAAGCTATTTTATACATGATCTTTTAAGCAATATAAGTTGCGAAACGTCATATGCCAGAAAAATTCACAATTTTCATATCATGCGAAACAGCGTTCTCACAGGACTTTTGATTGTATTACTGTCTTCTTTTATATTTGCCTATCAAGCCAGTCAACGAGAAGAAAAACTGCAACTGGTGAGCGCTGAAATCGCACAATCTCAAGCCCCTGCACCGAATACCACAAACTTCGACGAAATTAATACTATTCACAAAACACTTGAAGGCTCAAGAGCCTTTGGTGCTGGCGATCAACTGACAGAGGCTGTACACACAAGTCACCTTCATGCGTTGCGCTCAGAGTTTCTACCGCCTTTACTCACGTTAATTAAGCAGGGGCTTCAAAACAATGTTTCAGATATCGCGCGATACCGCGTACTTAAAGATTACTCACTGCTTTCAGCAAGCAAACTTGACAACGATGGCTTTAAGCAACTACTCAACACCCTGAGCCCGTTAGGCCCGATACCCGATTTACTCAAAGATACGCATGAGCAAAAAGCTTTTCTTCAAGCACTGAGCCAACATGAAATAAGCTTGCCGCTTAAAGGTGTGCCATTAGACGCTACACGAAATTATTTCAGATCTCTGCCCAAAGCAGAACTCGCCTTTATACTACTAGCCAGTCACCAAGATTTTGATACCGAAATGACGGTGAAGTTTAACAAAGATCCTTTAACGAAAGGCTTATTTCACTATCAAGGTGATAATTTCAGCGTGCCGAAACTTTACACTGCACAGATCGCAAATCAGTGGAATAATGCATTTATCGCCCCCTTTATTCAAGCTGCGCAAAACGGCAATGCCGTTTTAGGTCGTCTGACACCGGAGGGTGATGAACAATCTATTGCGAGCAGTATGCAGAAACTTTACAGCGCCAATTATAATTATTATTGGTCAGGCTTCATCAATAGCATCAGTTTTGAGCAAGGCAAGGATCTTAACTCAACACTCGAAAACATTACACGACTCAGCGGCGAACACTCAGCTTTAATGTCACTGCTCAACTTACTTGATAGCAACCTACCCAAAACTGTCACTCTCAACCATGAACTTCAAACCTTAAAAAACTTTATCAAAAGCAAGCAAGCCAATGACTTGCAAACAAACCTTAATGCACTGGCCAATTCGCTGAGCCCGATTCAAACTGCAAATGATCAAAATAGTGCCGCACTGGCATTTGTGAAACAGCGATTTTACAACACTGAAAGTTTAGACGCGCTTGAAAAACTCTTTAACTTAGCACCCGCTCTACCCAAGCCACTGAATGACTGGATCGCTCCTCTTATCACGCAATGCTGGCAACAACTCATGCAAGGCGCTCAGCAATCAATTTCAGATCAATGGCAAAGCAATGTCCTTCCGTTTTACCAGCAGTCCATTGCCAACCTCTATCCTTTTAATCCGCAGGCTAACGATAAAGTCAGCGAAGCCGCTTTCACGCATTTCTTCAAACCCCACGGCCTGCTGCTAAAATTCTACGAAGATAATATGCAGCCTTTTATCAACGAAAATAGTAAAGATCCAAGCCTAAAGGCCCGTGACGGTGTGAGCCTAGACTTCAGCAATGAGGCACTGAATCAATTCAAACAGGCTAAAAAAATCCAAGCGCTCTACTTCAACAATCACGAGCACCCTTCTTTACACATTGGTTTACAACCCGGTAGTCAAGATGGCAACATCCGCGATATTGCTTTACAACTTGGCCGACAAGCCATCACATTCAACGCCAAAAATATGATGAAAATGCAATATCTAGATTGGCCAAACAACACTGACAATGCCCAAGCGAGCATAGGCTTTGTGGATGTGAATGGAAAACAATACCGCTCTAACACGCAGGGTTTCTGGGGCTTGCTTGAACTAATGAACACAGGGCAATTCACAAACATCAGCAAACACGCGTGGCGCGTGGTGTTTAATCAAAACAATGCTGACGTGCCCGAACTCGAACTTAAACTGCATATTAACAGCACAGAAAACCCTTTAGATATCGGGCGCTTTAGCCATTTCCAAGCACCCGACAGCTTATTTTGAGGCAAGCTCAGCTTGGAAAGCCGAATCGGCTTGGTAGCGAGCCATGACTTCTTCCAAAAGCTGATCAATAATGCTTAAGGCTGACACTTCTTCGATCAAGCCTTTTTCCTCTTGCAGCTCGGCCAAACGGGCCTCAACCAAGTCACGCACCGAACCATTAGGGTAATATCTCGCCAACATCCTACGCGCAACTGCAGGACCGACCTGCTTATAGAGTTTGTTACGAAGGCTGGCATCTTCCGCGGTGGTACTAAAAGCCCATAACTCAATTGGGCCAATGGTATTTGTCAATAACTGGGTATTTGAGCCGTGCTTCGTTGAAAATTGTGCCAAGAAAGTAGCGCCACCTTCTCTAGGACCATGTACACGATCGCGCAACGCTGTGATCGCAGTTTCACTCAAACCGAAAACTTGCGCAGATTTTTGTACCGCCTGCTCTGGGCCTGCATCCATAATAAACACAGAGGTTGCGAACTCAACCATCACAGAGCCAAAGTCTTCTAAGGACTGAGAAATCAAAGAAACTTGCACGTTCCATTTACGGCCTTCTCGCATATCCACAATCACTTGGTCACGTACCGCTTGTGATTTTGAAGTCCGGTGGAACTCATCGTACACAATACGCTTAGGTGACTCTTTAATTTCAGAAACACGTGTCAAATGGTAGCTCTGGTAAGCTTTAGGCATTTGAGCGATACTTTCCTCAGTGAGATAATAATTTTTCGCCAATACATAGCGTGCCAACATGTACATGACAGCCGTTTGGCGATCAGCCGCATCACCGCCGCTTTTAGCCACTTCATCCAAGTCCATCGCCACGACACGAGCTTCACCTAAATCAAACTGCGTGACGCGTGAAAGAATGGGGTACTCACGAACTGCACTGGATATCATTCGACTGAAGGCGCCCACCAAGGTTTCATCGGTCGGTGTACGCACATTTCCATACAAATCTTCAATCGGTTGGCTACGGCAAATCGAGGCCGCATCGGCCATTAATGGCATGGCATAACGTTGTGCAATCATAGACTCATGCGAAAAGCCTGCAATGAACAAGGCATCAGTCACTTCCCACCAGGTTGTGTGCTCATCACTGACAAAACCAATTTCTTGCAGCACGCCATCAATCACATCATCAACACCTGAGGTATAAACCCGCGCACTTTTATCGTCGCTAAAATATTCATAGAGCTCGTCGACAATCAAACCGACCATGTCTGACATACCATCGTATGGCTTAATAGCTCCGAGTGGCGTTGCCAAAAGCGTTAAGAAGTTCACCAAGAAACTACGTTCCGTGGCCGTCGGCTTTCGACACCCGAGCTGTGTATCAAAAGGGTTAATTGAGTAACTAGGCGCCATTTCTAAACGATGGTACGCCACCATATGGCGGTCTTTACGAGGCAGAGCTTCCCTTAACAAAGAGATCAAACCACTACTCGAAGGGCCAATGTCGATAATAGCTATACGAGGTAATGCTTGAATACCAGGGGCCAAACACAAACCCAGGTTAATAGAGTTCGAAAACACGGACTTACCCGAACCAGGACGCGCATAGGTTAAATCAATCCATGTCGTTTGCTGGCTTGAACCAGGCTGATAAGGCCAAGGCTTTCCATCAGGTGAGCGAAGCATGACCGCCCCCGCTTTCCAGGCAGACGCTGGACGCGTAAATGGAAGCATGTAAATCACCTGACTCAAAGGAGCCACAGAAATCGTTGACGCTGGCGACATATTCACAGCCAATGCACTGGAAAGCACGCCTTCAAAAGCATCCCCACATTTTTCAGAGGTTTCACAATTACCCCAACCCTGCACAGCTTTAGCAAGCTCTGCAGCCCTTGATCGTAACAAAGAAATTTGACCTTCAGGCGCCCAAGTGGTCAACACCACGCGCAAACGCACGACAGCATCATCACTGTTAACCTCAATATTTCTTAAAAGATTAGCCGCATCGCTAATCAGTCGATTATAACGGGAGGTGAAACTTAAAATCGATGCTAAGGTCGATTTGAAGGTCAAACCCTTCAAACCATCACTCTCAACAAAATACGAAATACGCCAAGGCACTCGACTGGCAATCGCGCGACGAAATAGCTTATTAAAGGCGTGCACTTCTTGAGGAAACAAGTCAATAAAAACCGAGGAGTATATTCGATCACCGATGCGGCAAGTCCGCAGGTCAACGTTTTCAGCATCACGAGGAATGATTTGCTTGCCCAAAGGAGGCCACATAATATCAGACACTGCGCCCGCAGATTTCTTCAAATCTCGAACAGGGATTTTATCGCCCGGCAATACGGGTCGCCAGCCAAGATCTGTAAAATCTGAATCCACTGTCATTCGGATTTCACGAACAGCCTCATGAACCTCTAAGGTGCGAGAATCAACTTTCATCGCATCCAAATCATTCTGAACAGCCCGGACAAAAGAGTTATGCTCATCTCTAAGTTCAGGAATGCTTGCCATTAAGTTCTGAGCATTGGTGATTGGCGGCATTTTTGACTTGCGTAATTCTTTTAACTTAGTTTTACTCGCTCGTTTGAATTGCTCTGCGCTCAAAGTATCAGGGCGCGTCCAAAGCGCGAAAAAAATTTTTTCCTCCGCACAGTATTGTGACAAATAGTTTTTTCGCTCAGCAAACAAATCGCCTAAGTCGAGCTCAAGCCGCCTGGCGGTGTTTTCAGCGGGCTTTAACATATCTGAAATTTGATTGATAACCGTGTCTCTATCATAAGAAAAGAAAACCTGCAGGGCATGCCCACTTCGCTTCAAATTATTTTGCAACGCATTGCATAAAGACCGATGAAGTGTTTTAAACTCTTCCACACCAATTAAGTGTGTAATGCCATTAAACTCAATCAGAGTAACTAAAGAGCCGTCGTAAGCAACCAGAGTATGTTCATCGTCAGCCGTTTCAAGATCACAATACGATTCAGTGGTTTGCTTTAAAGAAGCGCTCACCCACGCAAAAAAAGAATCAATCGAATTAAAAACAGGGTCCAAGAAACTAGTCACGGCCTCATGCCTCCTCTGCAAGTTCTTGTGCCGCTGCCGCGGCCCAATCAGACAGTTGTTGCTTAAACTTGGCATACGATGGCAACAAACGAATATCGCGAAGCAGCTGCGCCATTTGCTCTTTACCCACATTCTTTTGATTCAGCGCCAAACGACAGAACTGACCTGGCGCACTCATACCCGTTCCGAATTTTTTTTCAACATGCTGAGCCTGTAAGCGCAAATTGCGATAAGCGGTTTGAGCGCTATTTAAGTAGCCGGTACGATTCATCATCGCGCAAAAAATCACATGGCAAAAACTATTAAGCTCAGCCTGACTCATACCAGGCAAGTAGATTAACTTACCACCCCCAAAGGAAACGCCGACATTATCAAGGAATAATGACTGCGCACAAAAAACACAAGCGGTCACTAAATTAGACAAACGATTATTTTGATAATCACCATCGATATTGACGATTTCCTGGTGTTCGCTTGCCTGAAAACCACAATATCCGCAGGCATGGTGATCCCTATGAAGTACTTTATCCCTAGCAGGAAAAAAGCGTAAGTCTAAGCGCCTCACGCTAAATATACGCCAACTTTGAGGAGACAGCGTGGGATGTAATTCCAACATAGGCTTAAGCCCTCTTCTCAGACAGTATCCTTAAAACTACTGGTTCGAAAAACCTGGCACACTGATAACACCAGAATCACCGCCCGTAGTGGCACCCGAACCAAAGATCGTTTCGCCTGAAATACCAAACAAGGTTGGCAAGAAAATCAAAGCTGCGCCGACGAACAATAAGGCAATAGGTGTACCCACTGGGATTTGCTGTGGGTTATCCTTATGCGCCTTAAACTTCAAGATAGCCGCAAAAGCAAAACCAAAACCCGCAACATAAGCGGCAGCCGTAATCATTTTAGCTAAAGCACCAAAACTTCCGATGATATTCGTCGCCACATCGCTGAGTGAGGCAGCCCCACTATCAGCAGCCCAAGCGGCGGCAGAAATACATAACACTGGCAATAAAGCACACGCAAAGCGCAAAGCACGCCTGGTGCACAGCGTATTTCTTAATCGATTTAATAAAAACATAAAGCCTCCTTTTAAATGGCTATTACTTGTATCTTTTAACACAGGCTAATCGCAAGTCAATCAAAGACTAAGACAAACCTACCGTGTTTTTTAAAATTGTCCAAAAACCATAAATGTTCACAGCACAGATACCGCCGAAAATATGTGTAATGGCTTTGCCAAACGACACTTGCGGAGACCCATGATTACCTAACTTAGTCAACATCATCATACCGCGGAAAAAAGCCACGAGACCGATCAGCATCACAACAGTTTCAATATCGTGAAAGGTTTCAGGAACGTCGCTGGGGCTGGGTTTATACACCATCAGATTATCCGTACCAAAAACCGTGGTTAATGAAATCTTCACGATCTGCGGATAAAAGACTAAACAGGTTCCCACAAACAGATAAAGCAAAGGTGTTTTTAACTCAGCCGAAGAAGACATCATCGTACGCATATCCCCATAATGCTTAAGACGATAAATGCCCGTCATCAAAAACCCAAACCCGATAATATACATAGCGCCCAGCACTAAACGACTCAGCACAGGTGCTGTTATCGCTATATTATGAAGAAACTGTGTGAGCGTATTCAACATACAATAACTTAGCCTGTTATCCCATAGGGCAAACGACCTTGCGACGTCATTACAACGCCGCTGTAAGGGTTAATGCTAACGATTTTACCGTAGCCCGGTAATACATCGCCAACCGCAACGGTGACCGTTGAACCATCTTTCGCTTTCAACCAAGCACGTCCTGGAATAACGGCTTCGACAAAATAGCGTTTATCGTGGCGTACCGCCGCATCATGACGTGCTTTTGCTTGCGCACGCCAAGCACGTTCTTTTGCCGCACGGGCTTGCATGTCAGATAACTTACCTGAAACAGACTGCAAGCTTTGATTAACCGCATCTAGCTGTGCATTCAAATCAGACACGCGCCCCTTAAGGTCGCTCACTTGAGTTTGGCTGGCATCTTGTGCTGCTTTTAAGCTATCGATTTGCTGAGTACTACTCGATTTCAACGCCTCTAGCTGTTGCTTAAGGTCAGTGTTTTCTTTCTTCTGCTCAGCTAATGCAGCATCGTTAGGGTTTTGCATTTGCGTAGCCGCGTTAGCGGCAGGTTTTTTCTCAGGAAAAGGCTTGGGTGACATTGACACACTGTGCGCCTGAACCATCGTTGGATTAGTCTTAACGGCTTTAGACGATGGAGCAGGGGTTCTCTGTGTCGTCGCCTCTTTTTCTTTCATGCGATGAACAACTTCAAAAACCACAAATACAATGACAAGGATAACCACAACCACGATGAGCTTACGTAACGGTTTTTTGCCCGATGAGGATTGCGGCGCTTCTCCTGCGTCACTCACAGGGTCAGTAGACGAAGACTTCGGTGTCGTTTCATCATACTCATAGTTGTAAGGCACCTCATCATCATGAAACTGATACTCATTCGTTTCATCATGCTGATTTAACTTATCTTTATCATCAGCCATAGTTATTTCACTCCTTCTGCATTAGGCGAGCTTTGCTTTAAATCGGGTAAGCTTTTACTAACATCAACATCAGAGACATTGGCATTTTGTGCCGATGTATCACCTGACTCATCGTTTGAAAACGTCGGTTTTGGAACATCCGACGTAAACAAAACACCCAAACCAACGCCAGATTGTACCGTAACCGTTGGCGGCTTATTGAACTCTTGCTGAGCCGCACCCGACAAGTTTGTACCAACCTGGCCCAAGCCAACAGCAATTTTATCGCCTGGCGAGAAAGTACCATGCTGAGAAGTAGAACCGCCAAAAATACTGTTTGTCGTGGTTGAGCCTGAATTCATCACAGCATTTGAGTAACCCTGCATAAACGAGGATGCAAACAAGGCACTGTATCGCAAGAGATAGTGATGATCGACTGCACTAGCAATCGCCGTTTGAGCCGTATCTGGATTAATGGCAACGGACTGAATACCTACACTTTGCGGCCACTGTTTCATGCTCATTGAATTGAAACTCAAAATAACTCGCTCTTGGTCAGGCGTAATTTGCAAGCTACCCAACAACTTCGCCCCCTTGTATTTGCCGGCAACAATCGTGGCCATTACAGGGCCTGGGCGATCACTATTAACAGCTGTATCCAAAACTGCGAACAGTATTGAACCTGCTTTAATCATGCTTTGTGCCACAGCACCATTTTGATCATTACCTTGCGACCCTGAAGCTGAAGATGCAGTACTATCGGCTGAAGAAGCACTTGATCCTACAGCAGCTGCTTTTATTTCAGCACCCCCAACACGTTGTTGCTCCTTAGGCTTCCAAGCAGCAATTAGACTTTTCGCCTGGCCTCGCATTTCACCCTCAATCGCTTGAATTTGTTTTTGCGTTTCTTCATTCGCTTTGGCTTGATCATCAGCCGCTTGCTGATTGAAATTATCGATATCTTGCTGAAGCGCCTGCTGTGCTTGCGCGGCCTCAACGCCTTCGATACCTCCTTTTTTGGCTGCATCTAAATGTGTATCAACATAGTTTTGTAATAAACGAGCTGCCACAGCTGGTGACACCTGGCCACTTGCCACCAAGCTTTTTAAGGCACTAGCATACTCAGAAGGAGACACTTTTGACTTAACCATCGATTGAAGTTGGCTTGCAGCACTAGGGGGCAAAGCGCCATTCGCTTCAAGTTGTGAAATCAGCGCAGCATCACTGTTGTTTTTCGTTGCCAAATGGTGTGCTCGATAGGATTGCGCTAGGCGGTCAGCTTGCGCTTTGGTCAGCTCGCCATTAGCCACCATGCCGTCGAGTGCCGCACGATAAGCCGCTGGTGAGACATCACTGGTATTTAAGCCTTGAAGTTTTGATTCGGTCGCTGCCGTAATTTGTCCGGCCGCTTCCATTTGTTTCGACAGATCACCCGGTGATGGCATATTTTGAGCGGACACGGCGTTTTGCTGAGCTTTGTAACTACCCATCAACTGTTCAGCTTCTGAGGGTGTTAAATCACCAGACTTAACTAACTTATCTAAGCCTGCCTCAAAATCTTTTGCATTGGGCGAGCTCGAGGCAAGCTCTCTAAGTTTAGCGGCTGTATCAGCGCTAATTGCACCACTATTTTGCATCGATGCAATCGTTCCAGCAGGCGTTAAACCTGTGGCGCTCAAGCCTGTCGCTTGACGATTGTACGCTGCCAGTAAACGCTGTGCCGCAGCAGGCGAAAGCTCACCATTACTGACAAGCTTATTCAAGTCAGTTGCATACTCTCCTGGGGTTAGATTTTTAGCATCCAGTGCCTTCAATTGGCTAGCGGTGCTAGCAGACAATTCACCTGATTTGGCCAATTGATTAACAACGTCATTGGGTGTTTCTGTGGCTGCTTTAGCGTCATATTGACGTTGATAAGCACCCATCAACTCTTGAGCAGCATTAGCCGAAAGTTTTCCTTCTCGCACCAGACCGTTAAGTTTGGCAGCGTATTGAGAGGGGCTCAACTGACTGTTGGTCAAAGCCCGAAGTTGGCTTGCTTCTTCGGCATCCACAGCACCGCTGGCCACAAGGCTGTCAATCACATTACTTGCATTTTTATGGGCTTGCGCGTTATCACGCTTGTAAGCGCTGAGCAAAGCATCAGCTTGTGCTTTGGTTAATTGCCCGCTGGCGACCATTTGCTTCAAGCGATTTGAAAAATCATCGTCTGACACATTTTGTTGCGCAAGTTTTCGCAAATCTTTCGCTGTATCTGTGGTAATGGCGCCCGTACTTTCAAGGCCATTGAGCACATTATTCATACCTGGCTTTTGCTCAGCCGACTGCTGACAACAGCAGCAAGCACCAGATTTAACCGGTGAAGATTGTAAATCAGCCCCTTGAGATTGGCTTTGGCTTGGCAGCAAAGTTGGAATATCACTGGTACCTGACTTTAAGGCTTGGCTTGCTGCTTGCTGATTAGAGGTCAGCAAAGTTTTCATGTACTCTTCAGACTCTTTGCCGGCTGTTGGCACTGATTGAATATTGTCTGGCACGCCCGCAACCTGTGTGCCACTATCGCCGACAGCGCGCTCACTAAGACGATAAACCCCAACGACAACAGCAATAATCGCAATGACCACAACGATCAAAACCACGATCCGCGTCCGGCTGTTCTGGAGCAGCTTGGCGATTTGTTTAGAAACCTTATTTAATTGCGACTTCATCAATAGCCCTCGATATTCACTTGCTCTGACTGGCCGTGGTTAGACACTAAAACATTAGGTGTTTTTTCCATGAGATAAGCATGCATGCCGTCTGAGCTTTGCATAGAAGACATCCAGCTTGGCGACAGTACTTCATTTGGTAATCGCAAATAGAGTTTTTTACCTATTTGCCAAGCCTGACAATTATTAAGGTCTGACACGCAAGGCCCGCCCGTCACTGTCAACGCCTTTGCCTTATCAGGCGCAATGCCATTCAAAATATTCAACAAAGTATTACTGGCTTGACCAGGCGCTGTTTCACCCACTGTCGGCAAAGCGTCCGGTGATTGACCTTGCACATGTAAATCGACGCGATAGTCGACCTCACTTTGGCCCGGCACCAGCGTTAACATCACAGGCGTTGAAGTACCCTTCAAGGTGACTGCCAAATTGCCATAAGTGTACATGCTATTAGCCTGAACCAATAAAGTGTTACTGCCGTGTTGCCATTGAATATTAAACGCACTCGGGTCACCCAGGTCATAGCCAACGATAGGCCATTTGTTGCCGGCGCTATCGACAAACACCAAGGAAGAAATAAACCCTTTTTGTAAATCAATCACCGGAGGTGTCGCGCCTGGCGCTAGGCTAACCATTTTCGATGAGGTCACTGGCTTTGGCGGTGTCACTGCACTGGTTGATGCTGCAAGCTGTGTCGCCGCCAACATTTTTTTCATTTGTGTGATTTGGTTCGGTGTCATCGGCATTGCCTGACGGGTAACATTACGAAATGCTTCACGTTGAAGAACATTGGGTTG
Source organism: Gammaproteobacteria bacterium CG11_big_fil_rev_8_21_14_0_20_46_22 (assembly GCA_002796245.1). Taxonomy (NCBI): domain Bacteria; kingdom Pseudomonadati; phylum Pseudomonadota; class Gammaproteobacteria; species Gammaproteobacteria bacterium CG11_big_fil_rev_8_21_14_0_20_46_22. The sequence continues at coordinate 45,792 of PCWT01000062.1, forward strand.
AGCAAATAGTAAATTAGGGTTCGGGGCTCGTTGTGATAAATTATTCGTCGTATCGGTATTATCAACGGGTGTTAAGCTTAATGTGTCACCTGATGAAGGCGCGGCTGTTGCCGCCGCTGCAGTCACCGAAAAGACCAACAAGCTGATAACCGCTACCGGTAAGAGTGTTGATTTAACCGCTTTAAACATACCTTCTGCCTATCCTTACTGCTGTTGCGCAACAAATTGCGCAATGCCAACACCATACTTACTATCGAGTGTAGAACGACGCTGTATCGTCAGCGTTAAAAGTAAATTTTCACTGAACTGCTGACTCAAGCTTTGGTAAGTCACAACAACAGGGATTTGAACGCGCCATGAATATTTTCCATCGAGAACGCCCTGGTTAGTAATCACAGGAGCACCGGCCGGCGTCGCACTCACTACCAACTTCTTATCTTCCACGGTTTTCAGGTTGCGAGACTTCTCAACTTGATCTAGATACGCCTTCCAGCCATCGGGCGTAAAATAAATCTGATTGTTTTGAAAGTTTTGGCGATAGTTCAAAAAGTCATAGGTGTAAAGCGATGTGGCCGCATTAGCCACCCAGTTCACAAGCTGGTTGCTCTCCATATAAGGCTGATCCAAGGGCACCATTTTGAATAAGCGGCCATCTTGCGTGGTTGCAAAATACTTTGGGGTTGGCTTATGAGTTTCAAGATAAAAAACAGCCCCAACGAGCAGTACATTAACCACCACTGAAAGAAATAAAATGATAGCCACCAATCGATAACTATCACGGTAGAAATTATGCCGAAGCTTCACTGTTTCGAGTGCGTCATGCGCCATATGTCCTCCAAAGACCCGATTCCTATACTCAATTCTTCAAATTTTGTAAGAAATTTCTTACAATCCTAACAAAAAATTAAGCACTTGTCACGATTTCAAGCAAGTTTTGTGCGTGACAATCGTGATAACAGGTATTAACTCTAACGCTGGCTCGCGAGGCAGCCACATTAAGCCCCCCTCCCTGCCAAAGTTTTTTCAACACCACACTTCCTTGTTGCTGGCCCAATACTAGGCTAGCGCGACGATTCTCAAAGGTATTTGTACTGATTTTGACAGAGACATTCCAACGCCCACGACATTTCATCGCCGGCGCTAATGCGTTTAAAAAGGCCTCGCCTCGCTCAGTAAGATTTTCAGAGCGCCCAACAAAAAGCTGGTCAACAGGTACAGTGATAATTTGCTGATCGCCCAAAACGCCTATTTCACCATTAAGATGGTAAACCATGCTCTCGACAAAACGGTGATAGCCAGTCGAACAAGGTGGCACGTTTGGCGGCGTAATCTTATACGCGCAAGCAGACAAGCCCAACCCCAGTAAGGCTATGAAAAATAGTCTAAAGTGTCCCGTCAAATGTCGCGCCATAGCGTTCACTATACATCATCCAATAAAGAAGACAAATCAGAATTATCCCCACTTCTACCGTCCATTCCCTGAACAGAATCCACCAAACGTTCGGCGTTCATAATCACCTCGTCGACGCTTAACGGCTGCACAAGCATAGGCGGGTATCGGGTCGCGATTTCCATATCATACATCAACTCTTTTGCGATAGCGCTGGAGTGTGTGCCACGCGCCCCTAACAAACGCTGAGCCATATCGAGTTTTGGTTGGATCTGAGAGCGAGTCAAAATAGGCTGCGTGAAGCTCTCTGTTTCAGCGCCTGCCAAAGTTTGCTGCGTCATCGCACTTAAGCGTGGTTTGAGGAAAATATTGAGCTCACCAATCGCTTCGTCGATAGTGACCTCTTGAACTTCCTCTTCTTGCGCTGGCGCTTCGGTTGCGTGATAAAAAGCCATCAAAGCATCCACACCCTTCTCAAGCAGTGGCGTTTCAGGATCAGACTCGCGGTAAGCCTCGATAATGACATTCAACTCGGCATTGCTAGCCTCAGCAGCATCAAAATCGACACCTGATTTCTCGATGATTTCAGCAAACTTCTCAAGGTTATCTTCAAGTAGCGCAAGCTCTTTAACATCTGGCGTTTCCACTTTCAAGAAATGGTTCAAACGCATTTTTTGAACCGGCTTAGGATTCGCAAAGAAAGACTTAGCACGCACAATACGAGATTTGAAGAAAATATGCATCTCACCTTCCCGTTGATCTTTCAAATCTAAAAGATCAATGCGCGCACGCTTTTCAGATGAGGCACTGCGTGTATCCATATAGTTATTGAGCATGCCCTGGTTTGTTTGAAACGAGTCGACCTTAGTCACATAGGCCTCACCCGCTGTTTTCTGGAAGAAATCCCAGGTTTCGATCGGGTCTTCGAGTTTCATTGCAATTTTAATATTGGTGTTCGCACCAATCGACAAGGCTTCTTCTTTCGAGGCTTTTTGAAACGCAGGTAAATCCTGGCCCGCAAAAATGGCAGAGAAGCCCAAAGATCGCGCTTGCGCAGGCACAACAGCGAATCCAGGCACCGCATAGTAACCGTACTCATCAAGAATACACATGAACGGCGTTTTTGCATTCGTCGGTTTTTTCGCAATAATCTCAGCGTAAGTACCCTCAACCTCTTCACCCAAACCGGCAGCCATCATGGCTTTTAAAGAAGCCACAATGACTTTACCCAAGTTAGACAACTCTTCCGGTGATTTTTCCAAGGCAGGCAAAAGTACAACCAAAATTCGCCGATTCAAAACCACGTCTTTGACATCGACTTCGGCTAACTGCGTTCGAAGAATATGGCCATAGGTATCTGCCAATGAGGTAAACACACGCGTCAACTGCATAGTGATGAAGCCATGTTGCTCTAAAACTTGCGAAACCTGTTTACCCTTCTTTTCCTTGTTATAGCCCGGCAAGTTAATGACATAGTTATAAATAGGCTCAAGCACATTTGCCGGCGCATCAGCACAACTGACTGGCTCTTGGCCATCGCGTAAAAACATTTTGTCCATAGTCATGGCTTCGAGACGATCCAAAGTAAAATAATTACGAATCGTATTCGCATCCAGCAGGATTTTGCCTTGATCACGCATATAGACCAAAACTCGCATCAAAGCTTCCACAAAACCAATCGCGCGACCTTTCCACATATCCGCCGAAGAGTCAGACTGGTTTGACTGGTCCATTAGGCTCACAACAAGCTGCGATAGCATGCTCGAAGAACCGCGCGAGAAAGGGTTCATCGTGTTTGATAACCGGCGCTCCTGTGGACCGATAATGTCCCTCGCGCCAGTCATAAAGTTAATCAGAAGCACATCATCTTCGCGCCCCATGCTTCGCGCCATGGAAAACACTTTGGTAAACAAATTGTTATCACCCTTACCATCGACGTAAATGAAGCCACTACCCTGAAGCAAGGCGTTATAGGCAAGTGAGACCAAGGTTTCCGTCTTACCTGAACCGGTTGAGCCAAAAATCAAGACATGTGTTCGCATGTCTTCATTATTAAACCAAAGCTCTTCATTATTCTGCCGGTCATTACCAAAAAAACAGATGCCTCGTGCATCATTGGGTTTATTTCCACCAGGCTTGGTATCGTTATAATCTTTTAAACCCGATCTCATGGGCAAACGAAACGGAAGCATCGTTCGTTGAAACCAGGTAAACAAAAAGACACAGATACCGATAATACCCAGCAAATCAGACAAGCCAGGGAAAAAATAAACCGCGACGGCTGCCACAATCAGCATCATGCCAATATTGCGAGGCTCTTTGAAAAAATCTAGAATTCGCTGGCCAACGGTACGCGTATCGCGCAGTAACTGGCGAGGATCTTGTTCATGTCGTTTGTCTAAACCACGAAACACGCTACTTACTCGCTATAAATTTGTGACTGTATTGCCTCATCCAAGGCATGCGTCGCATTCTCAATCATCGGCGTTTTAAAAGGACGCTCTAAGGTTGCCTCAATACACCAGTGCCCAAAAGGCCCTGCCACTTCAACGGTCGGTGTCTGACGGCCTACAGCATTAAGCATATACCATAATCGCCGATCGATGACTTTTAGCCATAAAAAATCTGCCGATGCCAACACGCCAGAAGCACGCGCAATATTAAGTATCGACGCCATGACCGTTAAAACATACGCGTGATGCGAAACCGTGGTTTCAACCAAGGGATTATTTTCATGCTTGGCCAGTAAGGCTTTCACACCTGAAAAATTCAGTTTTCCGCCGTTGGCTGAAGCGGCAATTTGCATGAGCAGGGCATGCGAGGCCTCTGCATCACCTGCAATTCTAGCCGCAAAAGCGGCAAATAAAGCCTTTACATGCATAGGCAACGCTTCGGTTCCTCTCCACAAAGGCCCGAGCTGCTTTACAAAGAGCTGATTAGCTTTAGGCTTAACCAAGGTCGCCACCAATTTAGCATCCTTGCGCAACATACCCTCTTCTAAGGCTCTGCGCTGAATTTTCAAAAGACCCTGAGTTTTAGCGAACTCCATCGGCGTTTTCGCCATGGCCCAAGGACCCTGGTCGATATCTATGCTAACCAAATCTTCTTTCACAACAGGGGTGATTTGAGGCCAGTTTTTGTATTCCTTGGCCAGCAAAGTTTTCATCGTGTAAACGGTTTTAAAACGGGTACCCACCCCACGATTAAACAACAGCGCGCCCAATATCACGAGCAAGATCATGACAGGGATCATATAAAAGGTGCCGACTTCAGTCACCAAACCGACAAGCTCGGCTATATCCACACCTTTAATCGGGGTGTTAAGCATTTGCTGGCGCAGCACCTCCGCTTTTGGCCAAACCAACCCAACAAGCCAAAGCTCGCCTGATTTGATGTAAAAAATAGCAGTGACGATCTCACGCTTGAAGATAAACCAAATCACAACGGCCATCACAAAGACAAGGAATGAAATCCACATGGCGGCCATGTGATTATCCGTACTTTGTCCCTGTTGTGACGGCGCTGGAGGCATAATACAATCCGTTTAGATTTTCAGGGGGCAGTATAGCAAAAAACTTACACTGAGTGCGACAAAATCTTACAATGGCTTCGCCGGCACCCCCAAGGCCGTCCAAGCAAAGCTCTTTGTCTTTTTCGCAAGCACTATGGTACATTCGAACTATTATGGAAAAGCCTAAAAAACCCTTCAACAGCCCACGCATCGGCACCAGTCTTTTTGGCCACACCGTAGGGCGCAACCTCGGCGCCAACGCACAAACAGATAAAGACGACGATGACGGACGTAGTGGCGGCAAGCAAACGCAATTGCAAGCTGGCATTATTGAAAGCGCCATCAAGAAAAGCAAAGCCGATAAAAAGCAAAAAAAAGATACCGAAGCCAACGCCACTCGACAAGAAAAAATCGACCGAGAAACAAGCAAAAAAACGGAACGCATAAAGCTCGCGGAAAAATACCTCCAAAGCCTTCTGGCGATTCGGGCGGGTTTCAAAATTGGCAACATTGATCCATCCGCACTAAAAGACGCCAAATACAAAGCCTTTCAAAGTCACCACCGAAGTGTAGAGATGGGCATTCAACCGAGCCTGGAAGAGCAGCTACATTATGCACAAATAACCGGCTCAATCACGGGCACACTGAGCGGTGCGTCAGGCAAGTCGATCACCGCTATGGAAAGCGAAGGGCCTATAAGCAACTGGCACGGTGTTCAATACATCAGCGCTCACGCTTCACTTGATCTTGTCCCTCTCATGAATAACCCACACGCACCAGCAAGACACTACGTTTTAACGGGCGGACACACCGAAGCATCCAGCTCAAATTACACCGCCAATGGAAGAGTGCCTGGGCTATTATTTCAACAACAGCAAGCTACGCCAAGCAGCAGGCTGCCGAACATGGCTTACAATCGATACACAGGCTTTTCCGCAGGGGCTATTAAAAGCAATGAAATGGCCTTAGAAAACGACCTTCTTGATAAGCAAAATACATTTCAGGGTAAAAAATAAGCTCGAACACCATCCAGGGCACACCCCTAGATTTCAAGCAGCTTGTGTCCATCTAAATGATATTCTTTGCCTTTACAAATGAACGCCAAAATATTTTTTTGCTTTAAAGCAGACTCTCTCAGGCGCAGCAAAACATTACCATGAAGGTCACGCAACTGGCTTTCTTGAGCATTTAACGCAACATCATCGCGACTCACCTTGACCTTCAAAACACCGTGATTCTGAGGATGATTCTTGTTTCTTAGCAAGGCCTCAACATCCTCCATGCGCGCATAAACAGGTCGGTTAACGCTATGCTCATCTAAAGCATGCTGAGCCAAAAAACGCTCCCAGCTACTTAAACGAAGACCGTGCGCATTATACAAATAGACATACACAACAAGCTCATTATCCTGTAAGGCACGCGCGCTAGCTATTTGCTGTGTCTCATCGGCCTGAGCCCGGGTTTGTTCATCCAACAAACCTTGCATACGCTGCTCAATTTGCTGCAGCTGAGATTGCAACACTAAGAAACGAGAGCCAATGCCTGCCTGTTCACGCAAGCTTGCTTCTTGCTTAATTAAATCTTGAATAAACGGCAGCACACTTTCAACATCCACCTCATCACTATCTAAGGCAGATAAGCGATGAGCTTCTTCCATTAACAGTGACTCAATACGAGTTAAATAGTCTTTTTCATTAGCCATGCGGTTTGTCTTGCTGTTCTGTTTGTTGTTGTTTTTTTGCATCCCCAGCCCTGGTGTCAACATGTTCCAAAAAACGCTTTGCCATTGTGGCAATCTGTCGGAGTCTGCGACTCAAATCATTCGTATCAAGTTTAGTCATAAAACAACTCATCCAATGAAGTCGCACGCTTGTCTGGTGACGCCTTAGCTAACTCACACAGCACATCAATCAAACACAAATATCGCAGTGCATCAGGTGAGAGACTATCAAACGTGACACTACTGCCCGTCATCGAGCCCGGAGCCTCTTCAAAGGTGACGCCAATGCCATAGCCTAAGCATAAAGCACAAAGTTGATCCGCACGACGAGCAATGGCAGGCAATAAAGCACTCTCAGCAAACACTTCAACGTAGGTCGCAGGACGACCTTTCATCGTAAAGCTGATCCCGAGTTTCTTCATAATACGAGCTAAGTTAGCAGCAATTTCTTTTGCGATCTCATCTGAAGTTCTCAAATCCGACATGATTGCTCCTAGCGCCACCAAGGGGACGACACTTTTCGTCGCCCTACCAAACTTGTACGAAACCAACGCCAGAAAACCACAAGAGTGAAGCCATAGCGTTCAAGAATCCCAAAAAACAGCGTCGCAATGACAGCCAGAACAAACGTCCAAAGCTTGATATGAAGCAAAAATAGCAGTAGTGGAAACGCTGCTCTCGCATCGATCATGAAGAATCGGGCCGCCCGTGCGCTGTCCCGCCAGTGTGCTCCTGACATAAGCCTTTACCTACAACAATGTAAGACCAAAAGTGTAGCAACTTTTACCTCAGCGATAAAGCGGTATCTCGACGCCAAAACCTAGGGCACGCCCTGGCTTCTCTACTTTATTGATTTTTCAGAGCGAGGTCGTATAATTTTCCTTGGGTTTTTTTACGTGAAATTTAATAGCATTTATCCACGTTGACTTTTTGAACAACCCTGTGTTTCAATGGCCAATGGATTACAAACAGGTAAGACTTTTATGATCTACAGACTGTCCGCACTACTCTTGATAGTCGCAGCACTGACCGCTTGCGCGCCCAAAGTACCCGCACCCCGGTGGACACCCACCGAAGATCACGCAGTCAATGTTACCCTTTCAGAAGCCGCAACCTCGGTCAGCCATAACCTGACCACACTCGCCGCAAATGAGCAGGCCGCTAATCCACCAAAAACTGTGAACGTTCCGCCTAATCCTGCAAGCTATGACATGAACATCAAAGCCTCTGTGAACTGGCAGGGCGGTATTGAGCCGTTGTTGAAATCCCTTGTGGCCAAAACAGACTATCACCTACATATTTTAGGCAATCGACCGTCTATCCCTGTTATCATCAATATTGACGTCAAAAATGAAATGATCGGCAACATTATTCGAGATGCAGCACTGCAAGCCGGCGATCAAGCTCAAGTGGTCATCCTACCTTCACGCAAAATTGTTGAATTGCGCTATGGAGAAAAAGCTTAAACATGATCAAACGTCTTTGCATCATCTCAAGCCTTATCCTCGCCTTATCGGCTTGCGCATCACAGCACCAAAACAGTGTCGACACAACAAACCTCTACCAGCTAGAAACACTCACGCAACAAAACACCCCCCTGCCTGAAGGCCAAGGTATTTCAAACATTCGCTTACAAGCCTTAAAAGAAGTGGCCACCTCTATTGGCGCACAAGGTGGCCTTGCCTTCCAAGCCGGACGCATTGATGATCAGCTTCAAGCCCAAGCACGCACACTCGACTCTGTGTTCAATTTTCAAGGCATGCTACTGGCGCACAATGTACTACCCCCCGTGCTTGAACAAGGCGATCAACTAGTGAACCTCAACGATAACGACACGATTCGCATCGCCGATAAAACCTACAAAATCGTGCAGCAAGCTCGTTTTGTAACAAACGCGCCAAACTGGCGACAATACCTCTGGATGTCCTATAAAAAACCGGCGCTACCTGACCAAACCTTATTACCACGCAATGATGCCGAGCGAGAAGTATGGATCAAGCATGTCCGCGCAGGCTGGAAACAAGGCATCATGCAAGCAAAAAATATGTATGCCGCCAACCTTGCACGCTTAAAGCGTGACTATAATGGCATGGTACTCTACCGCGAACTGTTAACCCGGAACATGGTTAGCAAACCGTTCGTGGCGCAAGCCAACTTAGGCGTCACCAGTAATAGCAGTGACTCACAGCTTTACATCAACGATAAAGTCTTGCGCATCACGGCCCTACCGAAACTAAACCCGAAAAGTACGCAATGGAAAGCTGTGGTAACGCATGAGCAATGATCACTTTCTCCCGCACGAGCCGATTCGTTTTGACAAACATCATCTAGATCAATTATTGGTACTGTGCTACCAGCGCGAAGCCTCAGACATTACGCTGCAAACGAATGAACCGGTCTTCGCAGAGATTCATGGGCGATTAGTGCGCGTAACCCAACGCCGCCTATCGGCCAATGAGTTATCTGAAATCATCAATATCATGTACGGCCCCAACGGTACTACGCAGCTTTTAAGTGGCACCGATGTTGACACACATTATGAAATCAAGCCCGCTCGCCACGAGCGCTACCGCTTTCGTATCAACGGCACAGCCTGCATGGTTGACGGCTTCGACGGGATTCAAGTCACAGCACGATCCATTCCAAACGAACCACCCGACATCGAAACTCTAGAGCTTGATAAAACCTTACTCGCATCCCTAGAACCCGACCAAGGTGTCATCTATGTCACAGGTGCGACAGGTTCGGGCAAAAGCACACTGCTCGCCTCAATCATTAAACATATCGTAAAAAAGCCTGACAGCAACCGTAAAGTTTTGACCTACGAATCACCGATTGAATTTGTGTATGATGATATCGAGATGCCAAGCGCTATCGTGAGCCAATCCGAAATTCCTCGCCACTTACCGAGCTTTGCAGCTGGCGTGCGCAATGCGCTGCGCCGAAAACCGCAACTCATTCTTGTCGGGGAAGCACGAGATGCTGAAACTATCAATGCTGTGATGGAGGCAGCCATGACAGGTCATCCTGTCTACACCACTTTACACAGTAACGGGGTAGCAGAAACTGTCCGCCGATTAGTGAACACGTATCCGCAAGAAGAACGCCATGGAAAAAGCGTGGATCTGTTCGAAACCATCCGCGTGGTTGTCTGGCAAAAGCTTATACCAAGCTTAGACGGCAGGCGTGTAGCACTTCGCGAATACCTTGTTTTTAACGAAGAAGTTCGCGACCGTTTACTTGCCGAAGAACCAGATAACGCTACCGCTGTCACGCGCCGCTTACTGAAAGAATTGGGCCAAACCATGGAAGTGGACGCCAATAAAAAATATGAACAAGGCTTGATTTCAGAGAGAGATCACCGCATTCTTGTCGCTTCATCACGTAAAGCGGATCAAGATGCGGGGATTACATGAAACGAAGGCACCTCAATAATCTGACGACCATCATCACAATCCTGGCCATCCTAGCGCTGATTTACCTTGCCGCTTACATTTTTCAAAACAAGCTGTACCAGGCATTCAGCATCACCTTACTTAGCTTGCCAATCCTCATTCTGTTTGTACTTTTACCGATAGGACGAACACGCTTGCAATCAGAAGGGATCTTCTCGCAGAGACGCTATGTATTACCACGCATCCTACTCGTGCAATTACTGAGCTTCATCTTCTTCTTTTCCAGCATGAGCTTTTTTACCCACACACTCATGCTAAGCCAGTCCCCTGAAACGGTACTTCATCACACTCGCACATTCTATCATACCCTCTTTGCTGGCTTTGGCTTATTCCCCTGGGGCATGGCCATTTTATTTGCCCTATCGATCGACACGCTCAGCAAAAAAAAAGGCTCCACACTAGGCTCACCGCTGGATACGAAAGCAAACTCACTAGGACTCACCATGGCGATCAATGGCGTCTACAATACGCTACGCCTAGGCTTCTTGACCATATTAAGCAGCTTCATCATTTTCTTTGCCATGGAATTATGCAATTTGCTGTATGGGCCATTTTCGCTTTCACACAATAGCGTGATCGGCGGGGCCGTCAGTATCGTATTGCTGATTATTTTCACCCAGCAGCGCTTTACTCGCTTAATAGAACAACTGAAAAAACGTCACCATGGCCTTTTTCTTTACATGCTTGTACTGATTGCTATAAGCCTTGCTGTTTGTCTTGTGCTCAATTTTGTTTTCATCCTATTTCACAAGCACATCGATATTACCGGCAAGCACCTAACTCTTCACGCCTGGTGGCTACACTTGAATAGCTTTTCAATTTTTGAATTTTACGCCATTGCCTGGTGGTTACTTTTATCTCCGCTACTCGGCTCATTGCTCTGGCAATTAAGTACATCACTTTCTTACAGGCGCCTAATCAGTTATAGCCTTCCACTGCCGATTATCGTGCAATTCACAAGCCCTTATTGGCTAAACGCAATCAACTTCTCTGCTGAGCACACACTCATCACCTGCTTCGCAATTCAAGCAGCGCTGATCATAGGAATACTCTACTTCTCAAGCCGCCCTTGCTTCAACCAAACCCTTTGGCTTGGCTACCTAAATCAACGCAACATCAAACCACGCCATCGATTAGAAATTTTAGCATTACTTATTCCAATCCTATTGGTCTGTGTCTCATTACACGCCAATGTATTTAGCGTATTGTTATTCGCAGGCATTAGCTTTACTGTATTACTCTCTGAAATCATGCTGCTATTTCGAATGAAATAAACAACCGTGGGTAAGCCGTGGTGTTTTCTGTTTTGGAATGCCCCATCGCGTATCGAAGCACCTATTGAACAATGGCGATTATCCGTCATATTGCGTCACTGGCTGTGATCATGCGACAAAAAATTGAGTAATTTGTCAATCAAGTACAAGGGGCAATTCAATACATCCCCATCTTTCTTTAGATTTAAAGTAGAAAAGCGAATTAATAAATCTGGCTGATATTTTTTGGCATAGATCAGCAAACTTTTTTTGCGAGTGGATTGCCCTGATTTAACTTCGATAGGATAAATCTTATCTTCATATTGCAGCACAAAATCAAGCTCCGCTTCGCCTTCACTTGTCCAGTAAAAAAGAGAGGACTGAATGGGCAATAAGGCTTGAGCAACATAATTTTCCGCTAATATGCCACTAAACTCTTCTAGGATTTTTTCTTCTTGTGCGAGCAAACGAGCCGGTAAATTGACACTGGCGCCTAACAAGCCCACATCTAACAAATAGACTTTAAAATGTTCAAACTTGGCGTAGGCTTGAAGAGGTAAACAAGGTTTGTTGATTAAAGTGACTTTGTTGAGAAGCCCCGCTTCAATCAACCATTGTAAGGCGATTTCAAATTCTTTTGCACGAGCCCCTTTTCGAATAACAGAATAAATGAATTTGCGATTTTCTTTAGCTAATTGCGCAGCTAAAGACTGCCATACTTGTGAGATACGCATAATTTCATTTTTGGGTGCGTGTTTTGAGAAGTCTAATTCATAAGCAGCTAAAATATTATTTTGTATGCTCCGAACAGTTAAAATATCCTGATTCTCAGCATAGTGCGCCACGGCTTCTGGCATGCCTCCAATGTAAAGGTAATATTTAAAAAGTTTATTAAGCTTAACATGCATGATGTCAGGCACAGGAGCGACTACCTGAAGCGTATTTAAATAATCCGCTAACGGATTTTCACCCACGGCAACGAGAAACTCGCTAAAGCTCATGGGGTATAAAGTTAAGAAATCTACTTTTCCTACAGGAAAGCCAGCCGTATGAGCAAGTTTAACGCCTAATAATGACCCTGCTGCGGCAATATGATATTCCGGCGTTTTCTCATAAAAGTATTTAAGGCTGTTTAGGGCCTCGGGGCAGGCTTGTATCTCGTCAAAAATCAGAAGCGTGCTTTCAGGGGTGATCTTTACTCCTTGATCTAAGCTAATTAAATCAAGAATTCCATTGGGTTCCAACCCTTCTTTAAAAAGAGAATGAAGGCTTAATTGAGTTTCAAAGTTTAAATAGACTACTTGATCATAGGCTTTTTGACCAAAAGCTTTAAGACTGTAGGTTTTTCCCACCTGCCTAGAACCTTTTAAAATCAATGGCTTGCGATTTTTTTTGGCTTTCCAGGTCGCAAGCTGGGACATGATATGACGGGGCATAATAACCCTCCTTTTCGCTACACCCAAGGATATTATGTCAGTAAAAGTGTGAAAATCAACATTTTTATGTACGAAAAAGTGTGATATTTAACATTTTTTCGTACATAAAAATGTTAGGGCCCGTTTGCAATTCATTTTTGCAAGCGGGCCCTGAAGTCTGTCTGATACCGGAACTTATTACACGCTGTGCTTAATTAGCGTGATCAAAAGGTACGGTATCATTTAAGGTCTTGAGAGAGCGAATCACCCGCCGATGAGGCGCCAGAAGACATACCGCCCATGGCAGAACCCGTGCTCTGACCAGCCTGATCGGTAAATTTATTCACCTTACTGCCCACCTCTTCAGCGCCGCCTGAGTAGTCACCAAAGCCTGCTTGCCCACCGATCCAACGCAACACGTTATCTGGCAGTTTGTGAATCAAAGCGTAAGATTTATTGATGATCACCATCACAATGGAGACATAAATCGCCATGTAAAGCGCCCACTGCAGCGCAGTCACACCACTATAAACACCGCTACCAGAAGTTAGACCAGTCAACCCAACATGCGAGTTACTGTAAACCACGAATTGGTAGATAGAGTTCAACAGCAAGACGCCAATGTAGGTCATCAGCATCCCGGCGATTAAACCAAAAATCATAAAGGTCGGGCGCAAAAACACGTTGGTGACCAGCATGGCAGCCGGTGCCGCACGACCTAAAAGCTCATGACCCCCTTCAGGGTAAACAATACCAATGGCTACCAAAGGTGCTGCGAGCATCGTTTCAATGACCGCCACCATCCAGCCTATGGCGCCGAAAAAGAAAATAATGAAGGGCACCATGGGTATGTACACAGACATTGACAGACCAATGGAGTAAAACATCGCACAAATCATGCCAAAAAACCCGATGATTTTTAGCAAAATGCCAAAGAACGAACCTAAGCATGCAACCAGCGCCGAAGCAATCACAAAAGCCACAGCTATACCAAACAATATATTGAACGTTAATTGCACTTTTTGGATGATTTCTTGCCCCATGATCTGTAGCTGAAGCACAGGATCTTTACCGGTTTGAAATACAATCATACCGCTGCTCGGGTCGTAGTTACTCAGGCCGCCAACGAATGCAGACACAACCCCGTAGACCATGTCATTAAAGAGATTAAACGCTCTGACACCTTCTGGCGGCATATTAGCTTGATTGTCATAAGGCTGCTTACTCAAGTTAAATAAGCCGTTGTCTTTATTCCCCGCATTAGCTGTTTCAGACAATAGTGCAATTTGCGCAACCGTGGGCTCAGTATACCCTTGAACTTGACTAGGGACAGGGTTAGAAATAGAAAACAAACCAAAAACGTTAACCGCTGCGTACTCTGGACTACTTAAGGCGAGCTGCTTATAAAATGCGCCCGCATAAATCCAACCATATCGTCGCTCACCCTCTAAAAAGGCCTTTGACTGCTGCGCGTCTTTAGTACCCTGAGAAGAGTTGTTTGAATTAGCAATATTAAACTGTGATTTATGTTGATCAATCCACTGATCAGAAGCGTTAGAAACATGATTTGCGATATACTCCTCAGCCGCTGTAATGGGTGTTCCCGGCACAGCTTGAGCGAGATCGTCAGGTGAAGTATCACTCGTCACGTTGGAAGCAACGTATTCTTTACCAGCCTGATTCAAAAGGGTCATCACGTCAGCAACACTTTGCACTGCCGCATGCTCTTCATAATAACTGGCATTGAGCTGCAGACTAGATTTGGCAAATATCGGTACGGTAAAAGAACCACAACCGCTATTTTTTGCAATCACTGGCGTACCATCTGGGCCTGCTTTATATGAAGGAAAATGGTAAATCATATAGTGATATTCTTTACCGCTATCCCAGACCGACTGTACGATAGATGCTTTCGGCAAACCCAAGGTTGAAGTTGCCGCTTTATTGTTATTGTTGTATTTATAGGATTGATACATACACACATAGCTTTTAAATAAGCCTGTCGCATAAAGTGCTGAATCCCCCATTGTAGAACCAAAGCTCCCACCACTCTGATGAGACTGGCGAGTTTCAAAATTTTGCTGGTCATACACACTGTGCAGCTCAATAAAATCCATAGCTGCATTCCAGACTGTATCAGCGGCGCCAATCCCCTGAATCACACACCACATCAATACAATCTGCAGCACACAATAACCGGATTTTAACGGCACTAATAAGCCAATGCCCATCACAACACGCAGCGGCGTCCAAACAGAATTATATTTTTTACCTAAAAATTCACCCTCATGCGCCGTTGAAACCAACCCCATGAGCATGGTGTATAAAAACACTAAAGTTGTGAGCACCAAGATAGAAGCATTAAACTTAGCAAACATAGCCCCCATCACACTAGGCGCACCCGGCAATACATCGCCCATACCGCCAAACAACATGCCAAGCAAAGCCAGTGACTCATCCGAATGCGGTACGGTAAAGAAACTCAGCATTCCGCCGAAATGATCGCCTGATGGCAAAGCAGGCGTCGCCATGTCTGCAAACACTGAACCACTGAGCAGCAATAATAAACCTAAAGGCAATAAGGCTTTGATGATTTTCATTATTTTTCCTCCGCCTGACGAAAGCTAAGCCATTCTTTTAAACTGCAACCTAAACGTCGTTGTTTCATTTGAAATATCCAAAAACGCATTCTAGTAAACTTCACAGCGCAAATACCGCCAATGACTACAGCCAAGCAAGCCGACGCTAATGGCGCGACGATGAACAAATACACGCTATAAGCCCAAAGCGCGAGTGTCAACAAGATATACAAATAGGAAAGCCTTGCCGTCTCCCGTATCTTTTGCCTGACGTCTTTATCCGTCAGCTTTAAACGCAGCATCGCTTGCTCAAAGGTTTCACTACGGTGTGCTTCTGGTTTGATAAACAATTGTCTTACCGAGCCGTAAACACCGCCAGACAGATCCTTTAGATAAGAATAACTTAGCCAAGCCGGTACATTCAAAAAATTGCGGTAAATGCCGCGAGTTGCCCTATAGGCCAGGCCAGGCCCAGTGTTTTTTTCTTTATTTTTCTTGGGCTTATTTTTTCGCAATCTTGGCATGATCCCTGTCATCCTTTGCTTACAGTGTTAGATTGAAAAGTATCATACACAAAATTTGGACAAATGTCCATTTTTTCTGATATAATTGTAAGAAATGGCTTACACTACATGCATGCTTGCTTTTTAGGCCGCTGCCCTCTAGAGTAAAATCCATTGTTTAAACAATCAATAGGCTGAACAAAGATGCCCGGATTAAGCTTAAAAGACAGCCACGCATTTTGGCAAAACTACCCAGACCCGATGATCTACCGGGTACTTTCATTTATGGAGAGCGTTGAGAACTGGACCTATGATGGTGACCCCAAGCTCGAGCACACAATAGAGCAACTCGGCCAAGCGCTCGATGGTGTGATTCAGTTTGAACTTAAAGATCAGGAAGCCTACGTCAACCTCGGTAACTACATCCACATGAGTCGTATTTTGCACCTTATGCAAACCATAGACACAACTCACCCAGGCTCTGCTTCGCGCCTTTTAATGCATGCCGAAGACACGACACAAAGTGACGATGATCCATCAGGTTTGTTTTTGCGCCGCAACGTCGTTTTTGAGCGTCTGCGTTTACTGGGGCGCGTATTTTCAAATGAAAGACTCAACCTAGTGCAACAAGCTTTTGAAAGTGAAGAAGACGATGAATAAAGCGTTTGTTTGCTTACTCTTCATTGTGGCGCCCTTATGCACTTTTGCAGATAACGCCAATTATGCTGATATGACAAACGCGCAAATTCAGCAACATCTTTTTGAGATGGCGCAAAAAAATCAAAACGAATATCAGATGAACTTAACGCAATCACTCAATGAAGCCGCAGAAAAAAACGAAGCCGCCGTACAAGCTGCGATAAAACAAAGTCAGGAAGCAGAAAAACCCACATCCCCGACACCAAGCAAACCTAAACCTGTTGAAAAATGCAATTGTTACAGCTCTAGCGCCTATAATTTTCCAGCCA
>PCWT01000062.1:62611-76996 GCA_002796245.1 Gammaproteobacteria bacterium CG11_big_fil_rev_8_21_14_0_20_46_22
TTCCAGCCAATTTTCGTTATAACCAAAAAAAGATTCGTATTGAACGTATACAGCCTGCTTGCGAATGTAACTTAAAAGACACGCCCTCCTACCTCAGCGAAGAATCTGACAATAACACCACTGCGCCATTAAGTGTTAACAACACCAGTAGCAACAGTGATAACAATACGCAAAGCAGGGCTTCTGACGAAACGGATTTAACAGATGATAGCTCTGCCGATACCAGCAGTAGCAACAATAGCTCAAGCAATAACGATAACTTTGGTATCACCTACAATTAGAGAGGACCACATCATGTCTATAATTCGACGTTTCATTTTAACTGCCACTGTCAGCGCAATGTTAAGCGCGGGCTCGATGGCCGCAGTCACCACTGACCGCGCACAAAGTAGCGACGGGAAGCCAGAAACGATTCAAACCATGTTGCTCAGCATCAAAGAGCACGTTAAAAAAATCCTAGACGTCAATACCGCCACAGAAACTCTCTTAAACAAACAGTCTGACATGAGCAGCAACTCTCTTCAGAGCCTGTCAGACTTATCAGCGGACCAAGTCGCGTACGCCGCAGCGAAAGCCAGGCTGCCTCAAATTCAAACACAAGTGAATGAAGCGATACAAAATAATACCTTACTCACAAAAGACCAAAAAAACGATATTTACAACGCTCAACAAAAAGGCCAGATGCTAAGCAGCCAAGGCTTAGCACTGATTTTAGACCCAAGCACCTCATTCACATTATCTTCAGACGATGGTAAAACAGCCGCTCTCGGCTATAGCATGGCCAGCAATCCGGAAAATAATGGCATACAAGGTTTAACCGACGATGAAGCCACGCAAGTTAATCAAAATAACCCAAAGTACGTGCTGTATTACAATATCCTACAAACTGCGAACCAAAATTTTGGTATTTATAAGACCTTTCTCACCAACCAGCTAGTCGACCATATTCAATCGACAAGCCAAAGCGGTGCTACACTGCCCTCAGTGACACAAGCAGAGTCCAGTTTGCTGAATTCAACCAGCGGCCCGGTTGATCTCATGGACGCGATCAGCAAGGGTAATATCCCTGCGGCTATGCTGTTAATCGGCGCGAAGATTATCAGCATTCTAAACCTCATTCCACAACTCGTGGAAAACACGAAAATGATGGTGATGTTTTCCGCGATGACAGAAAATACCATGAACACCATGTCGCTGATGATGGCGAAAAGTGTGTTGACTAACCCAGCCACCTTAGGCATGGGTACTAAAATACAACCCGCACCGTTGTCACCCGCCTCGTAAAAAAAAAGCCCTCTCTTGAGGGCTTTTTTATTTATTCAATATTTTGAACCTGCTCACGCAGCTGTTCAATCAACACCTTCAGCTCGACAGATGCTTTAGTCATTTGATCATCAATCGATTTAGAACCTAGCGTATTCGCCTCTCGATTCAGTTCTTGAATCAAAAAGTCCAAACGTCGACCCACAGAGGCCTCTGGCTTTTCAAGAATACGTATAATTTCTTGTATGTGCACACGCAGGCGATCCAACTCTTCAGTTACATCACTTTTTTGTGCCAGGTAAACCAGCTCTTGCGCAAATCGCTCTTCATCCAGCTCAACACTCAGTGCCTCAATTTTTTCACGCAGGCGTGATTCTTGTTGTTTTAAAATTTCAGGAATACGCGGTGTAAGCTCATCTAACAATAGACTCATCGCTTTGAGTTTATCTAACATCACCGTTTTCAACGCAGCCCCTTCAATCGCCCGCATTTGCACCAACTTCTCTAAGGCTTGCGACAAAGCTTTCATCACACCATCTTGGACCATCGCCATATCCTGTGCTTCCGAAGCCAATAAACCTGGCCACTTTAACAAGCGTGACAACTCCCATTGGCCTTCACCCAGCACGGCCGACAAATCACCCTGAACTTTTTTAAGATTATTAAGCACAGAAGTGTTCACCGATAAGGCCGAGAGCTCGCTATCTTGAAGCGCTAAACGCAAGCTGATATCCAACTTACCTCGCACACAATGCGGCTTAATCGCTTCACGACATTTCGCCTCCAGCTCACGCAGTGAGTCAGGCAATTTTATATTCACATCCAAAAAGCGGTTATTCACACTGCGAATTTCAATCGCCGCCTGCCCCCATGCTTCGTTAAACTCCACCTTGGCGAATGCTGTCATGCTTTTAATCATCTTATTCTCCTGATTGAATGCGCCACAGCATAACACAGACTCATACGCACAGCGAAACCTTGACCAAGATAGCCTGTTCTTGCACAATGGCCGACCAAAGTAAACACACCGAGGTCATAATGCGCCCTAGCCAACGTCTAGCCCATGAATTACGCTCTATTTCAATCACACGTCATTACACCAAACATGCCGAAGGCTCGGTACTCATCGCCTTTGGCGATACCAAGGTGCTTTGCAACGCTTCTGTGACACAAGGTGTGCCGCGTTTTTTGAAAGATGCAGGGCAAGGCTGGGTCACAGCGGAATACAGCATGCTGCCGCGCGCGACCAATGAACGCACAAACCGTGAAGCTGCTCATGGTAAACAAGGTGGACGCACGCTGGAAATCCAACGACTGATCGGGCGAAGCCTACGCGCGGCCGTGGACTTAAGCTTAATGCCGGACTACACCATCACACTCGATTGCGATGTTATCCAAGCCGACGGCGGCACACGCACAGCCGCGATCACGGGTGCTTGCATTGCACTGCACGATGCCATCAGCTATTTGTTAAAAAACAAAAAAATTCGAAAGAACCCATTTAAACAATTTATCGCCGCCTTATCGGTCGGAATTTACCAAGGCGTGCCGGTTGCAGATTTAGACTATGCTGAAGACTCCAAATGCGACACAGACATGAACTTGGTGATGAACGAAGCCGGTGAATTTATTGAGGTGCAAGGGACAGCTGAAGGGCAGGCTTTTAATACAGAACAGCTCAACACCATGCTGGAACTTGGCCAAGCAGGCATTGAAGAGTTGATTAAAGCCCAGAAAATAGCGCTAGAGATTTAGGGTCATTTTCGTTAAATAGGGCTAGAGCGTGCCCCTAAAGCTGTCGCTTGCAAAGATGAATTGTAACCAGGGCCTAATTAACGACCGCCGCCAGCAATCTTTCCTAGCGCGCTACTAGCGGAGGAGCTGTCTGTTGCAGTTGATTTATGACCCGCAACACCACCTTTGCCGATCATTGCGCCCATGCGAGCCAAAACGCCTCGCGCTTGTTGGACAGCATCATTACGACCAGAAAGTTGTGACAACAAACCAGTTTGCTCGGTAACAGGCTGAACTTTGGCGGCTTCAGCGTTAACGTAAGCATTAAAAGCCGAGACCGTCATCGTCTGTTTAGCCGAAGAAGCTCCACTGAAAAACGCACCAGAATATGTGCCAGAATCAGCGTATGTCTTAGCCGAAGACTCTTTTAATTCAATATCTTCAACACGTTTTTCGCCCAAGCCACTAGCAACGCCGTGAATGACCGCCGGTGCTATCTCCGTTCGAAGCGGTGTGCCTCGAGTTGCGCCCGGATTAGTTAATGCGAAAACACCGGCCGGTGAAGCAACCATCACCATCTCTAAGCTACGGCCACCAGGCAAGTTCATTTGCAGTAACACACGACCTTCACGGCGATCACGCAAAGCGGCTAAAACTTGGCCGACCTGGGCATCAACATAAGCAGCTACTGCTTGCGCTTGCGAAGGCACTGTTGAAACAATTTTTGTATTTGCCACGCTAATACCTGCTCGGCTAGTTATTCATTAGATCCATTATAATATAGAAAGCTTAAGGATTTCTTAAGCAAAAAACACAATTTTATCAAAAACTTAGGTTTTTTCGGCCAAGAAAACAGCCACTTTATCCCAAAAAATCTCGCCCGGGTCAAGGGCTGTGTTTTCCGAAAGCTCACGAAGGCAAGTCGGGCTAGTGACATTGATCTCAGTGATATGCCCATCGACCACATCAAGCCCCACCAAGAACAAGCCTCGCTCTTTAAGCGCGGGAGCGATTTGAGCGCACAGATAACGATCTCGCTCACTCAAAGCCACAATCTTAAAATGGCCTCCCTGTGCTAGATTCGCTCGGAACTCACCCGATTTGGGCAAACGCAACACCGCATACTCTAAAGGCTCACCGTCAATCAAAATAATACGCTTGTCTCCGGTATACACATTCTCAAGAAAGCGCTGCAACATGATAAAACCTTCTTCTGCGAGCAGCGCAGTAATCGCCTGCTGAGCCTTTACCAGATCGTCAGATACAACACATGAAACCCCACGGCCGCCCATCGCCGTTAACGGTTTGATCACCGCTTTTTTATACTTTTTCACAAAAGCCAGCGCTTCATTACTATCCCCTGTCAGCAAGGTTTCAGCAATACAATGCGGAAACGATAGAATCCAAGCTTTTTCATTGCAGTCGCGCAAGGATCTAGGGGCATTCAAAACCAGAGGTCCTTTCACATTTTCGAGCAAATACGTGGACAACACATAGCGCATATCAAAAGGTGGATCTTTACGAATTAAAATCACGTCAAAGCTTGATAAGCTTTCTCTGGAAGAACGAGCAAGCTCAAACTGCGACGTCTCGTGACAAATATGCTTTATCCACTTCACTTTTGCATAGACACCCTGCTCATCTTGCGACAAACCATCTGTATCAAAAACCGCGACTTCACTGTTTCGAGCCAAAGCGGATTGAATCAACAAGACAGAGCTGTCTTTGTAGAGTGACAAGCGCTCGAATGAATCCATCATGACGGCCACACGAAGCTTTGAGTTCGCGCGCCCATAATAATGCGTTAAAAAGCCTTCAAAGTCATGAGACTGTGATTCAAGTTCCTGCCAAGCCCTTTGAGACAAACTTACCGAGGCTTGTAGCTTTTTCTCAAACTCAATATCGATCTGTCCTTCACCCACGTCAGTCGCTTGTTTCTCTGCACACAAGAAACACAGATCTCGATAGCTTAGCGATTCCTCATGCAAATACTTCAACAACTTTCCTGACGGTGTAAGCTCAGGGTTTTCCAAACGCTCAGCCTGCACAGCCAGTGCTTTTGAGTAGATTTTATCCACACTGAACCTATCCATACACTCAGCCAAAACCTGCATATCATCCAGCATTACTTTGGCCAAGGTATAAAAAGGCACTTCACCCTGCTCTGTGAGCACATTCAAACCCGGCTTTCGACCCAATGTCGCCACACGTAAGAAATTTTCTCTGGCATGATGCGGACTGATACCAAGAGGCTCCTCACCCTCGACACAATAGCAATAGAGCAAAAACAAATCGATGAAGGCCAAGGTGGCTTCGTCGACACCTACAGGCAAAAATGGGTTTAAATCCAACAGGCGAATTTCTAAATAATCCACACCCTGCTCAAGCAAAGATACTGTAGGGCGCTGACCAGTAACCGCCTTCGGTTTTGGACGAATATAATTATAAAATTCGTTTTCAATTTGAAGTATGTTGGCATTGAGCTGACGGTAACGATCACCCTCCCTCACACCTAGCGCTTCGAATTCATCATACGGTGTTTCAGTCGCCGCCCTCAAACTATGAGCGTAAGCTTCAACACTGGAAAAATCGAGCTTCAAGCTCGCCTGTGCCTGGTTTTGATAACCCAAATCACTCATGCGCAAAGAGGTGGCGTAGCGCCCAACATAAGTCTCTTCATCCAAACGCGCCAGATAATCTGGCACACAATCCTTCGGCAAAGACGTGTCAAAACATACCGGCGAAGCGCCGAAAAAATACGGTAAAAACCAAGCGTAACGATGAAAGTTTCGAACAATACTCATATAGACTGACGAGCGAAAAGCTTGCGAGTTTTCAGCACCCTCTGGACGTATCGCATCAAAAAAATCCTGAGGAAACGAAACATTATAGTGAAGCCCCGCAATTGCCTGCATCACACGGCCATAACGATTCGCCAAACCAATACGGTACACTCGCTTCATTCTGGCATTGTCTGATTTTCCATAATACGCGATTGGAATTTCTTGTTTATTCAATACACGAGGCGGCATACTCATAGGCCACAAATATTCGTCAAGCAAACGTTCGTTAACAAAACGATTTACGGTTTTTAAATGAAGCAAGGTGTTACGATAGCCCTTGACCGGTGGCGTGACCATTTCCGGTAAACACTCTGCAAAATCCGTGGTGATATACGGGTTGGTGAGCGCTTTCCCTAATGACACTGGGTGTGGTTCATCTGAAAGCTCGCCTGAAAAGGTAATCCTCAAGTTTTCCTTTTCAATCCCATGGCGCATGTCATCGAAAGCCTTATCAGGCAAATGCTTTGACAAGCGCTCACAGAATGCTTTTATCTTGGGTGAAGCCATGTACGATCCTCAATTAATTTGCCTATTTCGGGCACTTGTCCAAACCACTGCTCGAACACTAAAGCACCCTGCTCAAGCAACATACCCAAACCGTCTCGACAATGTACAGCCCCCAATGCTTTCATCTGCGATAAAAAATGGGTGTGCCCGTTTTTTGTATAAAACATATCGTAAACATAGGTATCTGTGCTGATAGCTTCTGCGGGCACAGGCAAATTAACGCCCTGCAAAGAACTGCTGGTGGCATTAATGATCAAATCGGCCTGGATAGAGGCCAGTGAATCAAAGCTTGCCGCGCGAACACCTTCAAAAGCCTCAGCTAAATATTGCGCTTTTTCAAGGGTACGATTCACCACGAAGCATTTCATGCCCTCAACACTCATCAAAGCAGCCAGTGCACCTCGCGCAGCACCACCAGCGCCCAAGACCACAACTGTTCGATCCTGCAACGAAAGGCCCCAGCGCATGGAAATGTCCCGCAACAAACCCTCACCATCAGTGTTATCAGCAATCAACTTATTATCATCAAAGGTCAGAAGGTTCGCCGCACCCGCCCGTCTCGCACGAGTGCTAGCGTCAGTAGCACAAGCCAGCGCCAGTGATTTAAATGGCGTAGTGATATTTAAACTATGAATACCTTCTTGTTGAAAGGCAGCCAAAGCACTTTCAAACGCTGAAAATTCCAATGCATAGGTTTCATAACGAAAATCGCTTATACCCCATTGCTCACAAAACGCCACATACATCAGTGGCGAAAGACTGTGGTCAACAGGGTTTCCAACAAGCGCGCAAAACACAGAGCAATATCCTATAGGTCGTCACGAGATATGATGATATCATTGCGCGAAAAACTGGACAATCCATGACTCTGTCAACACGTCAAACCTACTTACTGTTTATCGCTGTCATTTTAAGCTGGTCATTTAACTGGCTGGCAATGAAAATAGGCCTTCAGTACACCACAGCATTGTGGTATGCCAGTTTTCGCCTATGTTTCAGCGCGCTAATACTCTTTGCCTTTCTCGCATATCGTCGCAAAATTTATCTTCCCCACCCTAAAGACTGGCCGCTCATTTTCACGCAAGGCTTTTTACAAATGGGGCTTTACATGACGCTAGTGATCATTGCGCTGCATTATGTGGGCGCAGGGCGAACCGTTATTTTATGCTATGCCACTTTGCTGTGGTCTACACCCATTGCTGTATTCATTTACAAAGAACCCTTAAGTGCCAAAAAGCTGGCAGGGTTTATTTTGAGCCTTCTAGGCATCGCTGTGTATTTCGATCCTGCACATTTTCAGTGGCATAACGAACACCGCGTCATTGGCAGCCTTATCGCTTTAACGGCTTCAGCTTGCTGGGGGTTGGCTATGGCGCACGCGCGCTTTGGCCGATGGCATGCCACACCGTCTCAACTTTACCCCTGGAAAATTATTTCTGCCGCCGCGCCCATTGGATTACTCACCTTGCTAACACAAACGTCTGGCAGCACACATTGGAATAGCACACTGATACTCACCCTGACATTTTCAACCGTATTTGCCACACTCTTTGCTTGGTGGGGAATGATCATACTGGCCAAAGCCTTACCGAGCACCACCACGGCCGTCGGCGTACTGGCTGTACCCGTCATTGTCGTGATTCTAGCGAGCCTTGTGCTGCATGAGCACATTACAAGCAGCTTAGTCACCGCATTAAGTTTAATTATCGCAGGAATCGTACTGGTCTCACTAGACCGACAAAAAGCCTCACCCGAACTTTAGAAATTCAAGCATTAGCTTCAAACATTCCCGTGGCTTTTCCAACATAGGAATATGGCCACAATCGTGAATAATAGACACGTCCGCTTGTTTTAAGTGTTTTTTTGCCGCCTTAATTTGAGAAACATTCAACAAAGGATCGCGATCACCCCAAATAATTTTTACAGGGGTCTGCTCAAGCGCATGAAACTTTTCCCACAAAGGCTTCAAGGTTGCCATCTTCATGCCGCGCAAGTTTGCGTGGTTCGCCAAAATATAGAGTACCGTGCGCCGGTGCTCAGGCGACTTAGCCATCTCGTACAAGCGATCTACAAAATCAGGCGTAATTGCTTCTTTATTGTAAACACTTAGCTTCAATACTTTTTCATATGCCAATTTTGTTTTATATATCAGGTGTTTTGCAATAAAAGGAAATGACATAACGCGAAATGCCCAAGTGACCTGTCGAGAAAAACCTGCATTATCAATCAGGCAAAGCTTCTCAACTTTCTCGGGGTAAGTCGCTGCAAGATCTAAACTTAAAGCCCCACCCAGCGAATGGCCGGCCAAATAAAATGATTTAAAATTCATCGCCTCACAAAAAGTGGTTAAAGCTTTCGTAAAAAAGGGTAGCTCATAATGAACATCAGGCTTGGATGACAGACCAAAACCCGGCACATCAAGCGCCGTCACACGATAGTGCTTCGCAAGCTCAGGCATCACGCGCTCCCAATATTCCAGCGAAGCACCCAAGCCATGAACCAACAATAAATCTTTACCTTGCCCAGCCTGCTGATAACGAAAGCTCAAACCGCTGGCTTCAATCGTATGGTTTTCAAACATTAAGGGCATCCTTTCTTCACAAAATGATTTAAAATTTGATAGAGAAAATGGCTAGACTGCTCAAAACGCGCATTATCTTCCAACATCACCTCAGCCGACTGAATATAATGTTGTGTAGTGTCCAATACTTCCGGAAAACGCGACACTAAAGATTGAACTACGCGCGGCTCCATCTCCAAATGGCACTGAAGAGCCAAGGCCTGGTCGCCGTACAAAAACGCCTGGTTTTCTGTGGCTTCACTGTAAGCCAGGCGCACAGCACCGCTAGGCAAAGAAAAAGCATCAAAATGCCAGTGATAGACCGTGGATAACTCTGGCAAGCCCGCAAACATCGGCATGGCTTTTGCCTCATCGGTCCAACGAATCGGAAACCAACCAATTTCAGGCAACTGATTTCGAGTAACCGTGCCGCCCAGCACGTCAGCGATCATTTGCGCGCCCAGGCAAACACCAATCACCTGTTTGCCTGCTTTCAGTGCTTGTTCAATAAAATGCTTTTCGTTCAAAATCCAAGGGTGCTGATCATGATCGTGCACCCCCATGGGACCGCCCATGATCACTAACACATCAAATTCATCGGGATGGGGAAAATCAACGGACTGAAAAGGCAGACTCACAGAAAAGCTCGCGTTTTTAATCTCAGCCCAGTGACGAATATGGCCAAGCCCTTCAAAAGGGACGTGCTGAATAGTGTGTAATCGCATGGAGAGCTCGCTTTTTGATGCTTATTATCCCTTGATCAGGATCAAGGTCAAGCCTGCTTGTGTGAAGCTTGCAAATAACATACTCTAAGCACCATGTTAAACCTCATCTTTGCCGCTGATCCAGGACGCGTTCGCTTAAAACTTGCGACGCGCACACTACTGTCTGCCGTTGCAGGGGGTGCAGCCGGCTTCGCGCTGGGACCCTTTAGCGTCATTCTTGCGGTGCTTTCCGGCTTATTCTGCCAAATGAGTATTTACGGCTATAACGCCAAAGAAAAGTTACTGCACGGCTTCATTGTAACCATCACTTTTTGCGCCTGCTACAGCCTAGGCACACTGTCAAAAAACTGGACTTATGCCCCTGACGCCTTGCTCGTCATTGCTGCCTTCGCCGCTTTTTACTGCAAACGTTTCGGCCCAAGCTTTGCCATGTTTCCAGTGTTCTCCTGGATGATGATTTTCATGGCCACCATTTTTAAATTACCCGAGAAAGCAGCTTGGATGGGCGTTGGCGGTGTCGCTTTAGGCTGTGTTATTGCAACCTTGATCAGCCTTGTCATCTTACCTGAAAAAAAACTCGAGCTTTTCAGGCGCCTAGTCATCAAGCATTTAGAGTGCGCACATGACACATTATACTGGCTTCGAAAAAGTCTACTCAAGCCCACCACATTAGACGACTACAACACCTACTTAAAACCCAAACGTTTGACGGTTATTGAACTGCTGACACAAAACCAAACCATCATCACAGAGTATTCACTAAGGAACAAAGCCCACAGTCAGTACTTAGAACAATTTCTTCAATATGAATACAGCCTCTCAAAAGCCATCAACATTGCGATTGATGCCTTAAAATCGTTTTACTTTGCCAAAAGCCAGATATTGATTAACCCCGAACTTCGTCGACACTTATGCGGCCTACTTAAATCGCTGGCCCACATTGTTAACAACATCACCTTAGACAAGCAACTCAAACTCACCTTCAAGCAAAACGCAAACATTCCGGCACAACTCGAAGCGTTCAAAACCTGCTTAATACAGTTTGATATCAACGAGCAGCCAGACCTCATCCAGTTTTACAATTGCTACACCAGCCTTGAGCGCTTTTGGTATAACCTTGATGCGCTAAGGAACCTGCATGAAGATTAAAATTAGCACCAGAAACGCGATCCAAGTCGCAACGGCTGTGTTACTCACGGTACTACTAACGGATGTTTTTCACTTGCCACGCTCTTACTGGGCCACACTGACGGCTTTTCTACTGGTCGCACAAACCTTTGGTGAAAGCGTGAAGAAATCTGCCGAACGTATTGGCATGACCATTCTTGGCTGCATCGCAGGCAGCTTGCTATTTATTGTTCTTCAACACCACACACTGGTATTACTGGGCTGCATCTGCTTATGCACATTCTGCATCAGCTACTACTTCTCGGTGTCTTACGGCATTGGCGTATTTTTTATCACCATGATGGTGGTCTTCATTTTCGGCATGATCAATACTTGGAATACAGCACTTTTAGAGGCTCGCATTATTGAGACTTTGATTGGCGCTGCGATCGCATTGTTATCCAGCGCACTGGTACTTCCCATTTCTGCGAAACAACAACTCAAAGACGCCATTCCAGAGTACATCAGCGCCTGCAAGCTTTCTTTCAATACTGCTGCCGATAAAACCATTGGCAAAACTTTCTCGAAAGTACCCACCAAGTTACTCTCTAAATTTCAGGCATTACAACACAATGCAAAACTCATTCGCTATGAAAACCTATTCGGCTTTCTCAGCAAAGAAAAATTTGAGCGATCATTGTTTGAACTTCGCATGTTGGCCTACCACCTTGGCACTGCTTACGATATCGCTGAAAACCTACACGATAAGCTCAACTTAAGCCTCATTCACACAGAGCTCGAATCTTTGTTTTCCATTGTGAACACAAACTTTGATCGACTCACTCTCGCCTATCAAGGCAAACGAGCCGATACTGAGTTTGAAGCTATCGATCACCTGCACTTGTTGTCAGCAGAAAAACTCACTAACTGCCTGAAAAGCACCACACAAGAGCCAGACTACTGGTTTAAGTTTTACGCGTTTCTCTACGCGACTCGCCGAATCAACGCCACCATCGGTGAGCTGATCAAGCTAACACACTAGGGCGTGTCTTCAAGACTTATTTTAATGTAGAATACCGCCATGAAAACAGGAGGACAGCCCATGAGCAGCTTTCAACAAAACGCCTTAGATCTTATGAAACTTGGCCGCTGCACACGCGACAGTGATTTGGGCAATGAACAAAAACAAACAGTGAATGAACACGTAGCCAAAGTTAACCAGTGGGTCAGCGAGCAACAAAGCCAAGTGGCTGCCAACCCCACGCCAGAGATACTTAAAGCCTTTGCCGAAACCTTTAGCGATAAAGTAAGCTCACTCAAACAAACTTTAAAGCAAGAACTTGCCGCTTTTGGCTCTGCCGTGAATATTGATAACATCGGCCCTTCGCAGTATAAAAATGAACAAATTCAAGAAAGTTACTTAGGCGTTCAGGTTGAAATCATACAATCTTCGCTTGAAGCCAGCGAAAAAGAACGCTTAATCAACGAGACGAAAGCCTTAGGCCCTAAACTCGGCATGATTTTGGCTAAACAAAACCAGGGCCTATCGCCTGACATGAGCGAGCTTGAAAACGCTATTAAAGCGATTAGAGAGCAGATCCCTGCAATACACTAGTCCCATAAAAAAGGGCCGGAAGGCCCTTTTTTTTACGCGGCTTGCTTGGTCGTGGCTAACACAATTTCGCGTAAATTAACCGATTGCGGTTGTTCATAGGCAAACAGCATCGTGCGTGCGACATCATCAGGCGACAACACACCGCCCATTTCTTTTTTCCAGGCTTGATAGTCTGACTTGATTTTGTCTGAACTCGTGTGGCTTAACAAAGGCGTTTCCACTGCACCCGGACAAATCGATATCACACGCACATTGTGTGGCGCAACTTCTTCTCGCACATTATCCGTTAAACCGCGCACCGCAAACTTGCTACCGGTATAAGCCGCGTGATTCGGAAAAGGCTTAATACCCGCAATGGAACTTACATTCATGATCGTGCCATGGCGGCGCGTTTTCATACCCGGCAATACGGCTTGCATACCGTTTAGCACACCCATAACGTTCACATTCATCATGACTTGCCACTCATTGGCATCTTGCGTGGCCACATCGCCTAACAACATCACGCCTGCGATATTTAACAAGGCATCCGCCGGACCATATTCTGCCTCAGCCGCTTTAATTGCTGCGTTTAAAGCTTGCGCATCCGTGACATCCACCGCTTTAACCATGGCATTGGGCAACTGCATCGCTTCAAGGCTCTCGACGTTTCTGCCGAGCAACAACAAGGGATATCCCGCTTCGCTAAAGCGAATCGCCGTTTGTTGGCCAATACCAGAACTCGCGCCTGTGATAATGACTAATGGCTTTTTCATGTTTTCACCTCTTGGAATTTTCGTTAGACTCGACAGACATCATAAACTGATTATTTCAAAACAACAGACACGATCACGCAACTTAGCGTTGCAGGAGAGACAACATGGCCCTGATTGATGACGCGATGCTTTTTATCAAAGTGGCTCAAGCCGGCAACTTTACCCGCGCTGCTGAGCAACTTTACAGCTCCAAGTCTCACATCAGCCGACGCATCGCCGAACTTGAGCAAGGCATCGACACCACCCTATTTAACCGCTCACCTCGGGGCCTTCAACTGACCGAAGCCGGCGAAACCTTTTATCAAGCTTGCTTAAAAGTGCAAAGTGAATTTGAAGCCGCCACGCAACAATTGAAAAACAAAACCGACACCTTAAGCGGCACGCTCAACATCACCGCACCCATGACCTTGGGCAGTGCCATCATCGGCCCACTGCTCGCCAAGTTCATGAAGCATCACCCCGAGCTGCACATCTCGCTGGATTTATCCGACACGGCCGTGAATCTAGCTGAAAGTCCGTTTGATATCGCGATTCGCGCGGCACGTGAGTTGCCAGATTCCAGCCTTAAAGCCAAGGTGTTATACGAATACGGTTACGTCATCAGCGCATCAGCAAGCTACCTCGAACAATACGGGCGCCCGACGAACCTCGACTCACTCAAGCATCACCGAGCCATCAGTTGCATCACCACCGGCGGCAGCCTGAAACACGACAGCTGGCCGTTTTTGATCAACGGCAACATTCAACAAATACCGATCAACTCGGTCGCGAAAGTCACACACATGCAAGTGCAAAAAGCCTTCGCCCAAGAAGGCATCGGCCTGATCCGCACCCCCAGCTACTGGGTTTGCCAAGAAATCAACGACGGCACCCTGCTGCCCGTACTGGAAAACCACCCCCAACCCACCGCGAGGCTCTTTGCGGTGTACAAAAACTCCCGCATCGTACCCAATAAAATTCGCGCGCTGATCGACTTTTTAAGCGAGCATTTGCCGGTTGCGCTGGGCGGTTAAGCACAAAAACCACTTGACCTTTCAAGCGTTTATGTTTTAATGGGCGTCCTTTCTGTGGCCAGATAGCTCAGTTGGTAGAGCAAAGGACTGAAAATCCTTGTGTCCCTGGTTCGATTCCAGGTCTGGCCACCATTTTTCTTTTTTAATTCAAACACTTGCAAAGCAAGTGAGTAAGTATTCGCTAAACCCGTTGTATTAAAAGCAAGTGGTATAAAAGTCCTTGCGTCCTTGCAAAAAAGTCGATAGTTTTCAGATCACCTAAC
>PCWT01000063.1 GCA_002796245.1 Gammaproteobacteria bacterium CG11_big_fil_rev_8_21_14_0_20_46_22
ACTAAAAACAACTTAAAATGCCTTGAAAACCGCATAAATACTGGGCTGTAAATATTTTGTTCATAAAAATCTGGAAGTCGGGACGGGGGGTTGCTGTCATGCGAGAAAGTGAAGCGAGTGTGGCAATCTTTCAGTCGTCAGATTCTCAGCTTTTTTGCTTAAATCCTGTTGCTTTTTGGGTTAAAACCAGTAAGATACGGCACCTGCTTCAGGTAGAGCGCTTGTTCAACATCAATAAGCTGCTGCAAAGGAGTCTAAGGCCTAGGTTGCGCACCCTGTGCTTCCGTCTTTTTCTACCCCTTTGCACCTTATATATGATGAAACTCGTCGTTTTGGCTTGAGGCCATGGCGTGTGTATTTGCTTGACTTTAAGGGTCGGGCTCAGTAGAATCGCCGCACTTTTGGGGGCATGCCAGTGCCGCCCAGTGTTTTTTTGTCTTAAAGAGATGTATTAGAGGACAGTAATGGCAACAATTAACCAGTTGGTGAGAAAGCCACGTAAGCCTAAGATTAAAAAGGTAAAAATGCCGGCCCTACAAGCCTGCCCACAAAAACGCGGTGTGTGTACTCGTGTGTACACAACCACGCCTAAGAAGCCGAACTCGGCTTTGCGTAAAGTCGCTCGTGTGCGCTTAACGAATGGCATGGAAGTCACGGCTTACATTCCGGGTGAAGGTCACAACCTTCAGGAACACTCTGTGGTATTGATCCGCGGTGGTCGTGTAAAAGACTTACCGGGTGTGCGTTACCACGTCGTTCGCGGTAGCTTGGATACCTCGGGCGTTCAAGATCGTAAACAAGCTCGCTCTAAATACGGTGCGAAGCGACCTAAGAACAAAAGTTAACGGGAAGGTGTAAGCAATGAGAAGACGTGCAGCCAGTAAACGTAAAATTCTTCCTGATCCTAAGTTCGGGGATGAGATTTTAGCGAAATTTGTGAACCACGTAATGCGTGGTGGTAAGAAGTCTGTCGCCGAGCGTATCGTGTACGGCGCTCTGGACGAAGCGTTGAAAAAAATCAAAACCGACGACTCTGGTGACGAAGGCGGCGAGGGCGGTGAAGGTTCTTCATCAAAACCGCGTGAAATCCGTCTATTTAATAAAGTATTGGAAACCATTGCGCCTGCGGTTGAAGTGAAGTCGCGCCGCGTAGGTGGTTCAACGTATCAGGTGCCTATCGAAGTCAGCCCAATCCGTGGCCGTGCGTTGGCGATGCGGTGGTTGTGTGATGCAGCGAAAACCCGCTCTGAAAAATCGATGATGTATCGTTTGGCCGGTGAAATGGCTGATGCGCTTCAGGGTCGCGGTAACGCGATGAAAAAGCGTGATGATACGCACCGTATGGCGAAAGCCAACCAAGCCTTTGCGCACTACCGTTGGTAATTAAAAGGATAATATTGTGGCTAGAACAACCCCCATTGAACTCTACAGAAATATCGGCATCATGGCGCACATCGATGCGGGTAAAACCACGACAACTGAGCGCGTGTTGTTTTACACAGGCGTTTCTCACAAGATTGGTGAAGTGCATGACGGTGCTGCGACAATGGACTGGATGGAGCAAGAGCAAGAACGTGGTATTACGATCACGTCTGCGGCGACCACCTGTTACTGGGCTGGTATGGACCAACAATACAAGCGCCACCGCATCAATATCATTGATACCCCGGGCCACGTAGACTTCACGATTGAAGTAGAGCGTTCATTGCGTGTATTGGATGGCGCGGTTGCGGTTTTCTGTGCGGTGGGTGGTGTTGAGCCGCAATCTGAAACAGTGTGGCGTCAAGCCAATAAATATCACGTGCCGCGTATGGCGTTCGTGAACAAAATGGACCGTATGGGTGCTAATTTCTTGCGTGTGGTCGATATGATTAAAACACGCTTAGGCGCTCGCCCTATTCCTATGCAGTTAGCCATCGGCGCTGAGGAAAACTTCAAAGGCGTGGTGGATTTGGTTCGCATGAAGGCGATCTACTGGAACGAAGAAGATCGTGGTATGACGTATGATGCCAAAGATATCCCTGAAGATATGCAAGCTGAGTGCGAAATGTACCGCGAGCAAATGATTGAAGCAGCGGCAGAAGCTAATGAAGAGTTGATGAACAAGTACCTTGAAGAAGGTGTTTTGTCGAATGAAGAAATCAAAGCCGGTATTCGCCAACAAACCTTGGCCAACGAAATTGTGCCGGTGTTCTGTGGTTCGGCGTTCAAAAACAAAGGCGTTCAAGCGATGCTTGACGCAGTGGTTGATTACATGCCATCCCCAACTGACGTTGTTGCGATTAAAGGTGAAAATGAAGACGGTAGCGAAGCTGTACGTCATTCTGATGACAAAGAGCCGTTTTCTGCCTTGGCGTTTAAAATTGCCACCGATCCATTTGTTGGTAACTTGACGTTTTTCCGTGTTTACTCGGGTGTCTTGAAATCAGGCGATACAGTCTATAACCCGGTTAAAGACAAGCGTGAGCGCATCGGTCGTTTAGTACAAATGCACGCAAACTCTCGTGAAGAAATTAAAGAGGTTTATGCCGGTGATATCGCTGCTGCGGTTGGCTTGAAACAAGTCACCACAGGCGACACTTTGTGTGATATGAACAATATCATCACGTTGGAACGTATGGAGTTTCCAGAGCCTGTGATTTCGATTGCGATTGAGCCAAAAACGAAAGCGGACCAAGAAAAGATGGGTATTGCTTTGGGTAAATTGGCCCAAGAAGATCCTTCTTTCCGTGTTCACACTGATGAAGAAACGGGTCAAACGATTATTGCGGGTATGGGTGAGCTTCACCTTGAGATCATCGTCGATCGTTTGCGCCGTGAATTCAGCGTAGAAGCAAACGTTGGTAAGCCTCAGGTGGCTTATCGCGAAACGATCAAGAAAGTGGTTGAGCATGAGCATAAGTTTGTTCGCCAAACGGGTGGTCGCGGTCAGTATGGTCACGTGTACTTGCGTATCGAGCCACAAGAAGCGGGCAAAGGTTACGAATTTGTGAACGAAATCGTCGGTGGTGTGATTCCAAGAGAATACATTCCTGCCATTGACAAAGGTGTTCAGGAACAAATGCAAAATGGTGTTATCGGTGGTTATCCGGTCGTTGACGTGAAAGTCGCTGTTTATGATGGTTCTTACCATGATGTCGACTCGAATGAGATGGCGTTTAAGATCGCGGGCTCTATGTGCTTTAAAGAAGGCGCTAAAAAAGCCGGTGCTTACTTGCTTGAGCCGATGATGAAAGTCGAATGCGTAACCCCTGAAGATTACATGGGTGACGTCATGGGTGACTTGAACCGTCGTCGCGGTATTTTGCAAGGCATGGATGAAGGTCCTTCAGGCAAAGTGATTCGTGCTGAAGTGCCATTATCTGAAATGTTTGGTTACGCGACGGATCTTCGTTCAATGTCGCAAGGTCGTGCAACGTACACGATGGAATTCGCACGTTACGCGGAAGTGCCGCAAAACATTGCAAATGAATTAATTGAGAAATAACGAGCTGTAGAAAGAGGTGAGTCATGGCAAAAGCTAAATTTGAGAGAAACAAGCCGCACGTAAACGTAGGCACGATAGGCCACGTGGATCACGGTAAAACGACGTTGACGGCAGCGTTGACGGTGGTGTTGTCAAAACTTCACGGTGGTGAAGCGAAAGGCTACGACCAAATTGACAGTGCGCCAGAAGAGAAAGCGCGTGGTATTACGATTTCGACAGCGCACGTGGAA
>PCWT01000064.1 GCA_002796245.1 Gammaproteobacteria bacterium CG11_big_fil_rev_8_21_14_0_20_46_22
GCTCGCACTTAGAGTCAATCGCGCCAATGGACAGTGGAATGATTATTGGGAAGAAAGAAAAGCGGCATGAAAACCTACACTTTTAATCGCACCCATTATCAGCGGCATTTTGGGTTTTGCGTTTTCTGTCGTCTTCAGATGCGTTGAGTAGGCGACGGTCAATCTCTTCACGGTGTACGCTGACATTTTTCGGTGCGTCAATGCCAATGCGGATACGTTCTTCGCTGCACGATAGGATTTTGATTTCGATGTCGTTGCCGATTATGATGCTTTCGTTAGGTTTTCTGGATAAAATGAGCATGTGATTCCCCCTGGTTGCTCCCTGTTAAATGTGTGACTAATCCTTGTCTGGTTGGGTGAGGAGCAGGGTGGAAAAAACCGCAACACCAACACAGACTGTGAGTATGAGGCGAACGTACAGGCTCAAATGCATTATTGTTATGATTATCGATTTGAGGCTTTGTTTGATTGCCCCATGCTCGCTCGGCTAGGCCGAGATTATGCGCTCTGTTTTGTCTTGTTATGATTATTTTCCAAAACAGAGCACGCTTATGAAAACACAGCCCCAGCGGAGTAAAAACCACGATGAAAGGCGGCATATTTTGGGTGCAAATTCTGTGCTCATTTTGCCTGGTAACGGCTTACGCTCAGACACTGTATCGAGGCAGGGCTTTGTGTTACAGTGGGCGCGCTCTAAAATTTGCTCAGGTTTTAAACCAAAAAACAATAAGATTTATTTTAAGGAGAACCCCTCTTGAGTATTTCTGAAGAAAAAATCTCAAGTGTTGATGACAGTGCACCCGATGGGGACTTGCTTCACTGGACGAATGACGATAATCAGCATGCGTATTACAATCAGCCGGCAATTAAGCAGGTTCTTCCAGGTTTTGCAGTGTTAGGTGGTTTGGATAGCGGCTGCGATATTGATGCGGTGTTTGACTATATTGCCAGCGCAAAACGTTTATTGGAGGTGGGCGCTGGGTACGGTCGTGTGGTCGATGCACTGCTGCGCCATAGCTTCACAGGTGCGGTGGAGGTGGTTGAGCGAAGTGATGTGTTTTGTGAAGAGCTCAAGCGTTTTGGTGATAAAATCACAGTCCATCATCAGGACGTTAGAGGCTTTAAGCCTGATGAGCCTTATGATGTTGTTTTATCCATGTGGTCGGGCATTTCAGACTTCCCAAGTGCTGAGCAGCCTGGTCTGGTTCAAACCCTGTCTGGTTTTTTGTGTGTTGGTGGCAGATTGATCTTGGATACCTCTGTGGCGGGGCAAAAGCCTTTGAATGCTCGTTTTGCTGCAGAGCAAGCCTATTCGATCTTAAAAGATGGTTGTTCGGCTAAGGGTTATATTCCTTCCGAGGTTGAAATGCTGGCGTATGCCAAAAAGGCCAGTTTGGCTATGGTTCGGCATTTTACGTATATCACGGCTGCGCAACGCCAGCGTAAGTTGTACGTGTTTGAGCGCGTGTAGTATTTACTTTTTACTGAGCTGGATGCAACCGTTAAGAAAGGGTGACTTTTTGGGTAGGGTTTTGATTTGGCATTGGGCCAGTGCCGTTTGAAAAGCGGGGTCTTGTTCGATCAGCGCATTGGGTGTCGCCATTTTCATGTCGGCGCTGGCATCGTAGTGAGCAAAACTGAATTGTGCCGCCTTCGCCATTTCATACAGTACGGTGTCTGAGATTTTTAAATCGCCGTCTTGAATGTCTTCCAAGTACTTGCTGAGCAAAGAACGCACATTGTAGAGGTCCGTGAGCGTGCTCGAACGGCTGCTGGATTTTTGCGAAAGTTTAATCGCGGTGTGGTAGTGAAAAGAGTAATAGGCGGGACCTGAATAGCTGTCAAGCACGTTGAGGCTGGCTGGGCCCATGATGATCGGTGCATAGCGGCAGCCGTACTCTTCTTCAAACACGCGTCGCAGGCCGTCCAGAGGCAGGGCGCTGTTGTCAGTCAGGGGTTTAAAGCCTGGCAAGGCGCCCATGCTCATGAACAGCAGATGGCTGGCAATATCGGCCACAAAGGGGCAGGGCTTGATGCCACGGCGTTCTTGAATGCGTGAAAATGTGAGGTCCAAGCAAAACTGGCTACGCCAGAATTCGCTGCTGTTCCAGGCGAGATTCGAAATATAGGTTTTGAACTTATGCCATTCTGGCCGGTGAATGGACTCGATCCATTTTTTGCTGAAAAACAGGACCTCAGTGGTCCAAGGTTGCTCAAAGCTTGGGTGGCTGGCAATGTCTCGAAAGACCGGCCAGTGATCGACCAGGTTTTTGGGGGTGTCGGATTTAATAGCGTATTTTTTTTGAATTTTATTGAAGGCCGCAATTTCGCTGACTTTGGGCAATAAAAAGGTGCTGCGTGCGCCCGCCGTCATGCCCCATAGTGGGATGGGTGTATAAAATAGAAATTTCTTTTTATAGTATTCTAGAACACCCCAAACCCCCATGACCGTGCCTGGTTCAATGAGGCTGTAGGTGATGACCCGGTTTTCGGTGGGAATAAATAGCTCCATGCTATTGTTGAGCACCAAGGTCAAAGGGTTGGTGTCTTTGATGTAGTTGAGCTTTTCACGCGTATCTTGGCTGATACGGGGATCATTGATGTCTACCAGTTGCCCATGAACGTCAGGCAGAAATAATTTGCCATGGATGAGTATTTCACTGCCGTAAGGGTATTTTGCAAGAAAGAGCGTGTGCTGAGCATCGGGCTTGAGCTCATCGATAATGGCTGCGAGCTCAGGGTTGACTGAGGCTACGGTTTGACTGATTTCGGCCCAGGTCACTTCTTTCAGGGAGGCGGTTGAACTCATAATATTCCATTTCAAGCTCGGCGAGGCCCAGCCTAACATAAGGTTCAAAAGTTTTGTAGGCAAATTTGCTCCCCTTTTTGGGTGTCGACAGGGTGTGCTTGATCCGCTTACAATAGCCAGCTGTATTTTTCTAAGGAAATCCCGCTCCATGAATCCTAACGCGCGTGCCATTACGACACTGTGTTTTGCTGAGCTTGTCGAGCGTTTGAGTTATTTTGGGCTGTTTGCCGTCATCATTTTAAAACTTGATGTGGTTTTTCATTTGCACGATGCCAGAAGCTTTGCCATTTTCGGTTTGTTTACGGCTTTTTCATACACCCTGCTGGTGTTGGGTGGGTATATTGCGGATAAGTGGTTTGGCGCGCGTTGGTCTATTGTATTGGGTGGTATTTTGTTGATTGTGGCCAACCTTTGCTTAGCCACGAACACGCCTGATCTTTTTTACATGGGGCTTTCCTTGTTAACGGTTGGCACTGCGCTGTTTAAGGTCAACTGTACCAGCTTGGTCGGGGTGTTATGCGTGCAAGAAAAATCTGCGCGCGAGCAAGCCTATACCTGGCTCTACACGTGTATGAACATCGGCGGCACCTTGGGGCCCATTGTTTACGGTTTGATTATTGCCTTGCTGGGGTGGTCTGAGTGTTTTTGGTTGAGTGCTGTGCTTATCGCTGTGGCGCTCGGCTTTTTTTGTCGCAACGATGCAATTAAAGCCTGCGAAGGTCCGGGTAAAAAATCATTGTTGCCTTATGGTGTGCTGATACTGCTGGTCGTTTGTGTGTGCTTGGGTTTTTTGTTTCATACCTTATCGACGGCGACCATGGTGCTGATGTTTGTTGTGGCTGTCGTTGTATTGCTTTATAGCGGTATGCGAACAAAAGCCGGGCATAAAAAATCATTTGCAGCCTTGCTATTGTTGTACTTGGCGTGCGTGGCTTTTTTTGCCTGCAGTCTTCAGGTGGGCAGCTCAATTACCTTGTTTATTCATCGTGCAGTGTCTTTGTCTATTTTAAGTTTTCATATTCCTACGCCGTGGTTTACGGCTTTAGATCCTTTGTTTGTTGTGCTGATGGCGCCGGTGTTTATTGCGCTTTGGCGAGCGTTGGCGAAACGAGGTCGGGAGCCTTTTGTGAGTACCAAGGTTGCTATCGGTATTGCATTGGCGGCTATCGCGTTTTTGATCTTGTACCTGGCCTCACGTGCGAGTGCGCATAGCACAATGTATACGAGTATTTTTTGGTTGGTCATGGCCAATCTGTTTTTGGGTGCGGGGGAGATTTGCTTGAGCCCCGCGGTGTTATCCTGCCTACATGATTACGTGCCACGTTCACTGTACAGCACAATGACGGGCGCATGGTTTTTGTTTATCGCCTTGGGCGGCTATTTTGCGGGCGAGCTTTCAAAGTTGACCACGGTATTTTCTTATGGCCAGGCCTTCTTGCTGGTGGCGGCTTTCGCGGCGGTCTCGGCCGTGCTGGTCTTGCTTATGAAGCCTTTAGTGGTGTCTTTGGGTTCGCGATAGACGCCTTTTTGAAAATCCGCTACGCTATCCGGCAATGTGGTATTAGGAGTATTTCAGGTGTTAAAAAATAATATCGTCGGTCGTTTGTTGCACGCGTGCTTTGCGGTTGCAATTGTGTGTCAGTTGATGAGTTCGAAAATTATGCACCATGCGGCATTTGCTCGGTTTTTAGATCTAACACAGGGCCAGGGGTTTTTGCTGCATAAAACCATCGGCCTATTTGCCTTAGGCTTTGTGCTGCTGTATTGGCTTTGGGTGCTGACGTTGCGCCGCGATAAGTTGCACCATCTTTTTGCTTGGCTCACTCGTAAGGGGCGCGCCAAGGTGGCTGCCGACAGCTTGTCTATCCTTCGAGGGCGCTTGCCAGAAGATTCTGAGGGTGGTTTGGCCGGACTGGTTCATGGCCTGGGTTTGCTTTTGGTGACCTTTGTCGGTCTTTGTGGCTTGATTTTATTTTTCTTTTTGCCTTTGCATCAAGCCTGGGTGCACGATGTGAAAGAAACCCATGGCGATTTTGCTTCTTGGATTTGGTGGTATGTGGCCGGTCACACGATGATGGCCATCTGGCACTCTTTCGCGAAGCGCCGGTCTTCATCGTAAACCATTTGCTCAGTTGCCCTAAATACAGTAGTATTATGGGCGTGAAACCCATCATAAGGATATGATCATGGTACGCCGCGTTATGTTCATCGCGCCAGGTGAGCGACAAGATAAGCTCGCTGCAAACTGTGCGAAAGAAATTCATCGTTATTTTCCTGATTGGTATTTGTCTGCGCTGGGCGGCGAGCAGCTGCGAGCAGCCGGTGCTGAAGTGTTCATGGATTATGCGCGCATAGAAAATGCACGAAGCCTGAATACCTTGTCTATGGTGCCGCAGTTAAACAGTGTGATTGTATCGATTAAGCGCCGCATACTGCAGGCGCACCCCGATTTATTGGTCGTTATCGGCATGACACCGCAATTTCTCGCGATTTCTCGTTTTGCCAAAACGCATGGTGTTAAGGTGTTGGGTGTGATGTTGCCTAAACGCTGGTGCTGGCGTGCGAGCGACATGGCGCGATTAATTGACTCGGTAGATCATGTGGCGTGCGTGTATCCTTATATCAAAAATGCCTTGAAAAACACCGGCGTGGCGTCGAGTTTTATCGGCTTGCCGCTGCCACCACTAGAAGCCTCGACGCTGAGTCGTGATCAAGCCCGCGAAGCGTTGAGCTTGTACAGCGACAAACCGGTGGTGGGTTTGATGCCGGGCAATACGCTCAAAGAATTGAAGCGTTTTTTACCGATGATGTTAAGCGTGGCCGAAGATCATCCGGAGTGTCGTTTTGTTTTAGCTTTGGCGCCGAATTTGTCTAAGGCGCATTTGAAGAGCTTCAAACCCGATCTTCGTGAGCTCGGCGTTTGGATCGTGAAAGAGCAAACGGATGTGGTGTTAAAAGCCAGTGATGTGGCACTTTGTACGAGTGGCCGCATCAGCTTGGAAGCGGCACGCATGAAAACACCGGTGATTGTGGTGGAGAAATGTTTTGGCTTGAGAAAAGACCGCTTTGTGACCAGTGGCATGGCCTCACTGTGCAATTTGCTGGCCGATAAACCTATTGTGCCAGAGCTGTGTCAGCAAAAAGCTAATGCGCGTGCGATGTCAAAAGTATTGGGTGAACTTTTGGATAATGCGGTGTCGCGTGAGACGATGGTTGCGCATTTTGAAGCCTTGTCTGACACTTTGCAAACCAAGCGACCGGTAGCGCACAATTTGGCAGCCCTGGTTGGTAATCTACTTGGCCAGCCTTTGTCTACCGTGGAAGACTCAGCCTTGGCTTGCGAGTTGGATTCGATGTAATACGCTGGTTTTATCGGTGTCACCAAAAATCTGCAAGTTTGCAAGTTCTTTGCCTTTCGCGTTATAAAACACCAGGCTCGGTGGTGCGAACACATGGTAGCGTTTTGCGATCGCCAAAGCCGCTTCGCTGTTGTGTGTTAAATCAATACGAATCACCATCATAGGCTTCAAGGCTTGTTGAACGTCGGTTTGACTGAAAACCTGTTTGTCCATGAGTTGACAGGCCACACACCAGTCGGCGTAAAAATCAATCATTACGGCTTTGTGTTCCATTTTGGCTTGAGCCAGTGATCGATTCAGTTCGGCCTTTGTTCTTGCTAGTTTTGCATGTAGTGTCATTTTTTCAGCCTGTAAAGGACGCAGTGGATTGCTGTGGCCTAAGCTTGCGCCCGTGAATAAGGCGATGGCATAGGCCAGTGAGAGCAAGCCCAATAGCCCTTTTAAAAAACGAAAACGCGGGTGTCGCAGGGCGATCCGCGCGCAATAAATTGAAAAGGCGAGCGCAAGCAGGCCGTAAAGTATTAATGTGATGGATGAGGGAATCACGCGATCCAGCAGCCAGGCAGCCAATGCGAGCAAAATAAAGCCTGAGAGGTGCTTGACGGTGTTCATCCAGCCACCCGTTTTGGGCAGGATTTTTAAACCTGCGAGGGCGACCAGCAGCAGTGGGATGTTCATGCCGATCGCTAAGCTAAATAAACTCATGCCGCCCAGGGCCAAATTACCCGTGTTAGCAATATATAGCAGGATGGCAATCAACGGTGCGCTCACGCAAGGTGATAACACCAGCGAGGTCAGCGCGCCGAGTGTGACCGCGGTCACTAGGCTACCGGCTTTGGTTTTGCGTGTTAAACCTTGTAAGCGATTATCTAAGCCTTGAAAAATATTGAAGCGCAAGACATCAAATTGTGCGAGTGCCATCACAAGGATGATCAAAGAAAACAAGCCGATTAACCAGGGTGTTTGTAGTAAGCCTTGCAAACTGTGGCCCAAGCTTGCCGCAACGATGCCTAGAACGCTAAAGCAAACGGCCATCGAAAGCGTGTAGGCCAAGCCCAGTGTGAGCGCATGCCAAAAACCTTGTTCATGGCCGGTGATGATTTTCCATAAAATCGGCAGCATGGGTAATACGCAAGGTGTGAAGCTTAGTAAGATACCTAAACCTAAAAACGATAACAGTATCATCAGCGTTGAGCCTTTAAAGCTTTCAGGGTTGTGGGCGTTTATCGTTTGGTCTTTTGCATTCTTAATGATGGCGGTGTCGGTATTGAGATTAAACTTCACGAGTTTGGTCACGGGCGGGTAACAATAATTTTTACCTTGGCAGCCTTGATAGCGGACATAAAAACTCACAGTGCCGTTGCCTGCATGTTTAATCGGCAGATAAGCATTCGCATAAAAGCTAAATACGGGGTGCCCGTCAATCTTAAGCTGTTGAATGCTGTCGTTGGGCGGAACGGTCGCTTCGCCGATTTGCCCGTTGGAGTTTTTGGCTTGTGTGACGGTGATACGTTGTTGATACAGCATGAACCCGGGTTTGATTTCCCAGTGCAGCATAAGCAGTGTGTCGTTAACTTTTTGCGCTGAGAGTTGAAAGGCTTGATCAGCGGAGAGTTGTTTTTGTGGCAGTGGGCTGAATAAATCCGTTGCCCAGGCTGTCAGTGGTAATATCAATACTAATAAAATCAGTGCGCGGGTTTTGTTCATGAAGCAGCTCGCTTTGTGTTACGAATATGAATAAAAATAGCCGGCAAACACAGAATCACCAAGCCTGCGATTAAAAAACTTTGATAGACGGTGCTGCTGCCGGTTTTCAATTGTGAGGGCGGCATAAAGCCTAAAATGATACCTGCAATGCTTGCGATGATGCCGGCACCAGCCACAAGCCAAACAACACTTAAGCCGCCGGGTATACGATACGGGCGTGGTGTGTCTGGTTCTGAGTAGCGCAAGCGTATGACGGCTGAAAACAATAAAATATCCATGATGAAAGTCATGATCGCAGACAGTGCCGTGAGCAACCAGTAGGAGCTTGCCA
Source organism: Gammaproteobacteria bacterium CG11_big_fil_rev_8_21_14_0_20_46_22 (assembly GCA_002796245.1). NCBI lineage: Bacteria > Pseudomonadati > Pseudomonadota > Gammaproteobacteria > Gammaproteobacteria bacterium CG11_big_fil_rev_8_21_14_0_20_46_22. The sequence continues at coordinate 8,207 of PCWT01000064.1, forward strand.
CCGTTGGCATGAATAAAAAGACGCAAGTCAGTAGTGTGGCGATGAGGGCTTGAAGAATTAAAATCACGTGCGGCACATTGTGGCGGTTCGTGCGTTTTAAGAGCCTTGGTAAATGGCCGTCATGCACGGCAGCGTGCAAACCTTTGCAGGGCGCGATCACCCAAGTGTTAAGCGAGGCGGCTGAGCCCACAATGATTAAGCAAGCAAATACCGGCACCAACCAGGCTAAATGAAAGCGGCTGAGAAACACGGTGAGCGCTTGCATGATGCCGGTGACAATGCCGATGCTGTGATTTGGCACAATAATCGCAATCGCTAATGTGCCAAACACTGAAGCAATAATGATAATAAAACTGGCCATGAGAATGGCGCGAGGAAAGTCGCGTTGAGGATTTTTCGCTTCATGAATATGAAACGCAGCCACTTGCATACCGGCATAGCCTAAGATTACGCTCACTAATAAGACTGCACTGTGAGGCGTAATGGAAGGAAAGAAGCTGGTCTGATTAAATTGTATATGAGTTGGTAAGCCCTTAAATAGCCAGATTAAGCCCAAGAGAATGATCAAAACGGTGGGCAGCAGTGTGCCAAAGATCAAGCCGATACTCGATACCCAGCTCGACACTTTAACGCCGTAAAGATTGATCCAAGTCGTGAGCCAAAAAATACTGAGCGTCATGATAATCATATAGAGTTTATTGTGCGCTAGTGCGGGCATGAAAATATACGACACGGTGGTGGATATAAAGGTGAGGTTCATGGGAAACGCCACCACGGTGTTAATCCACTCTAACCAGACGGCTAGAAACCCAGAGCGTGCACCGAAGGCTTGGTTCACCCAAGCATAGGTGCCGCCGCGCTTGGGAAAGCTTGCGGCAAGCTCGGCACAAACCATGGCTGAAGGAATAAAAAACACCAATGCGGCGAGAATAAAAAAGAAGGTGGAGGAGAAGCCGTATTTTGCCATGATCGGCAGCGAGCGAATATTGTAAATCCCTGCAACAGTGATCATGGTCAGTGCAAACACACCGAGCTGTTTTTTAGGTAGGGGCATGGTTTTTCTCGTGTCAGTGGCGCAAAGTGTGCGCGAAATCAGCTTGCGGGTCAACTTGGATGAACCCCAGAGCATTGTCAATCAGTATCACTTCGGTATGATGACGGCAAATCATCAGGGGGTGGTATGCCATTTTCAGTGAAGTTTTGCCGTTTTCGTTTTTTCGTTTTTTCGCTTGTCGGTTTGTCGGCTTCAGGCTTTGCCAGCGTGCCGATCGCTTCGCCCTATATTAATCTAGGCGGCTTTGCGCAATGGTATATGCCAGGGGGTGGTGATCATTACGGCGTGAACCATCAAAGTTATTTTAGGCGCGCGCGCTTATTTGCCGATGGCAAGATGAATGCGCATTTTAGTTATAAAGTGGAATACGATTTTGCGTATTACGGTGAGTGGCGAAATATTTGGGTGAACTACAAGCGCGGCGATAATAATCTGCGTGTGGGTCAGCAAAAAGTGCCGTTTAACAGTGTGTACGATCAGAGTCCCGAGCATCGCTGGTTTGCAGAAATGGCCTTGCCGGTGCAAGCGTTTAACCCGAACTTTCGCCGGGGTGTGGCGTATCGTTTTAATCATCGCGACTGGCAAGCGGCTGTCAGTGCCTTTGCGCCGGGCACGCAATCACAAGCGAAAATCAATCACCCTTATGGTTCAACCCAGCGGTTTGTCTGGGCGCCTTGGCATGAAACCGGGCGCGTATTGCAATTGGGCCTGGGCAACTGGTATCAGCGTATTGATCATCGCAGATCGTTTGGCTATGGCACGATTCCAGAGGCTACCGGTTATGTGCCTGTGGCCACGATTAGAACTGGCGCCATCAGCAATGTGAACCACTTTGATGTGGCAAGTGCTGATGCGCAGTGGGAATACCATCGCTTTGCGAGTGAGATGGGGTATCTGTACAATCACACCAGCCGTACTGGCGCGCCTAATCTTGATTTTACAGGTTGGTACGCGCAATTTGGTGCGTTTATCGATGATAATACCTTCACCTATTCATCTGCTGGCGGCGTGTTTGGCGCGCCAAAATCGATGAATCATACCGTGCAAGCGATTGTGCGTTTGAGTGAGTTGGATTTAAACAGCCACGATATTCACGGCGGTAAAGAGCTGGATACCACAATAGGCTTAAACAGCTATTTTTATAAACACCTGCGCCTAGGGCTAAACTATGTGTTTGCCGATGTGCGCGACTCACAAACCACCACAAACGGTGGCGATAATATTGTTATCGCCAATCTGCAATTAATGTTTTAAGCGGTTGAAGACCATGTGCTGGCCTGCGATGCCTCGCTGAGTGGTTCGTCATTTTCTTCGTCAAGGGTTTCGGCGCTCAAATCGACCTGTCGCTGGGTTGTAGTGGCATAGGGTGATCGCTTTTAAAAAGTTCTTCTTCAGGAAGGCGAGTAATCGGCGTCATTGGGTTCTGTTGATTGAATAAACTCGCGGCTTCTTGAGCCTCAAGTGCTTTGAGTGAGTCGAAGACATTACCTTGATTTTAATCGGCCGCTTAGCGTAAGCTAGCGGCATTCTTTTTTCCCTTTTGTGTGACTATGGTCGTCTGTTTTTGGCTGGGCGTGGCAAGCCTATGGCTTTGGGCTTGCTTGCCTGCATTTTTTTATGGTTTCGTCTTGTGTGTGCCGGCAGCGTTGGCGCTGTTTCAAAACCCTGCCTGGCTTAAAGCGTTTGGGGTTTTCGCTTTGGGTGTGGCTTGGGTTTTAATCGTTGCGCACCCTGCAATGCCTGCGCGCATTCCGCCTGCAGATTTGGGCAAGCCTGTGTTGCTGAGTGGCTGCGTTTCAGGCTTGGTGAGTGATTACTCCGATCATGCCAGCTTTACTTTTCAAGCCCAGGCCGTGGCCGGTAAGCCTTTGGCGGCCACGCTTCACTTGAGCAGTTGGGGGCGGCGATATCATTTCAAACCGGGGCAGTGTTTTAAGTTGATGGTAAAGCTTAAGCCAATACACGGCAGCTTAAACCCCGGTGGTTTTGATTATGAGCAATGGGCCTTTGAGCAAGGCTTCTCTGCCACAGGCTATGTGAAGCGGGTGCTGGCTTACGAGGGTTTTGGTTCTCGTGATGAGTTGACACGCTGGCGGCAAGCCTTGCGTGATCGTGTTTATCAAGTGTTAGCTCACACGCAGGCCGCAGCACTCATGGTGGGTATTACGCTGGGCGATAAAAGTGGTTTGTCAGCTGCGACGAAGCAAGCCTTTCAGTTGACGGGTACGAGCCACATGCTGGCCATTTCCGGTTTGCACGTGGGCTTTGTGGCCTTGTTGTGTTTTTGGCTAGTGCGTTATGCACTGTGTTTTGTTCCAATGCTATTGCGCTATTGTTCCCGGCAGAAGCTATCGGCTATCGCAAGCTTACTGTTTTCTTTTTTGTACGTCGCCTTTTCAGGCTTTAGTGTGTCGGCGGTGCGCGCCTACATCATGCTGATGCTGGTGATGTTGTTTGTTTTGCTCGATAAAAAGCTCGAGCCTTGGCGTGCTTTTCGTCTCGCGTTGTGGTTTGTGCTGATTGTGATGCCTTTGTCGGTGCTGTCGCCGAGCTTTTATTTATCGTTTGGGGCTGTGTTCATCATCCTGTTGTATGTTGCCAATCGTCTTTTACCTGTGAAAGGGTGGCGCGCGGTATTGAGCCTGCAGTGCGTGATTGTGCTGGCCATGCTGCCTTTGAGCGTGTGGTATTTTCAGCATGTGTCTTTGATTTCGCCGCTGGTGAATCTGCTTGCGATACCTTATATGGGGTTTGTGTTATTGCCCTTGTCCTTACTCACCATCATCGCGATTAATTTTAGCTTGCCGTTTGCAAAGCTAATCGCAGTGTGTGCGAGCTTTTGTGCGAACGTGTTGCTTAAGACTTTGATGACGGTTTCGCAATGGCCTGGGCCCGTTTGGCATATGGGTTTGCACAACGAGTGGGGCTTTGTGTGTTTGTTGTTGTGTGTGTTTGTTTTTTTACTGCCGCGTGGGTTTGTGTTTAAGCCCTTGGCTATTTTGCTTTTATTGCCGGCTTTTTTTTCAATGCCATCACTCGCGCCAAGTCAGGCAAAGTTTGCTTTTTTGGATGTGGGCCAAGGTTTGGCGGTGGTCGTGCGCACTGCACACCATGCGCTTTTGTTTGATACCGGTCCACGTTATTCGGCTGAGGATGATGCCGGTGTTCGCATCATTGCGCCGTATCTTCTGAAAGAAGGTATTCATCACTTGGATACGATTGTCTTAAGTCATTGGGACAGTGATCACTCGGGTGGTTTAAACAGTTTGGCCCCATTGTTTCACCCAGAAACCGTCTACGCCTATCGTGATTCGTCTCGCTTTGGTGCGGTCATCAGCTGTCGACGCCAACATTGGGTGTGGGATGGTGTGCATTTTCAATTATTTGCCCCTAAGCAGTCATTGCGTGAAAGTAACAACCAGGCTTGCCTGCTGAAAATTACTGTTGGCCGGCATAGCGTGTTATTGGTGGGGGATGTGGAGAAAAAGGCTGAGCAGGCATTGGTGTCGCAATACGGTGAGGCTTTAAAAGCAGACCTGACGTTGGCGCCGCATCATGGCAGTAAAACGTCCTCAAGCTGGCGCTGGTTGCGAGCTGTCTTGCCGCGGTGGGTGGTTATGCCGGTGGGGTTTTGGAATCGCTTTCATTTTCCAAGCCCTCAGGTGGTTTTGCGCTATCATGCTTTGGGCGCAAAAATTTTAAGGTTGGATCACTTGGGGTGTGTATCGGTGTTTTTGGGCCCGGCGGGCTTGGGTCATTGGCGCTTTTATCGAACCGATCAGGCTCGTATCTGGCGCCGCCAATGAGCGCTACACGTCCCTTTTGAAGTGTGATACATTACCGCCATGAAAAAACACCACGCTACAGGCCACGATGCCACTTTGCCGCCCGCGGGTTTTAAACTTTATGGGCGAATTCTTTCGTTTGCACGCGGTTATTTTTTGATTTTCTTTTTGGGCGTGATTGCCAATGCACTGTATTCCGGTGTGGATGCCACCATGACCTACATGCTGAAGCCGATTGTGAATAAGGGCTTTGTGGCGCGTGATGCGCATTTTTTGCTGTGGCTGCCTTTGATTATTATTGCGCTGGTGTTTTGCCGGGCGACATTTAACTATTTCAGTACCTATTTCATGGCCTTGGTCTCGCGCAGTGTGGTCATGAACATGCGCAAAACCATTTTTCGTCATTATTTAAAAATCCCTGCGTATTATTATGATAACAACAGTACAGGCGAATTGTTGTCTTTGATGTTATATAACGTGGATCAAGTTGCACGCATCACTTCGACGGCGATCATCCAAGTGTTTCAAGCCATTTTTTTGGTGTTGGGTCTTTTGGTGGTGATGCTTTCGGTGAGCTGGAAATTGACCTTGATTTTTTGCGTGATCGGTCCGCTGATGGCGGTGGTGATCAAAAGCAGTAATCGCCACATGCGAAGACACAATCACGGCTTGCAAAAAGGTATGGGCCATGTCACCAATATTGCTGAAGAATCGATCACCGGTTATCGCGAAGTGCGCACCTTTGGTGGTGAGCCCTATGAGATCAATCGCTTTGATGAGGCCGTGAAAAAAAATCGTAGCCGTGAGCTTAAAATTGCTGTCTTGCAGGTAGTGAATACCTCAGGCGTGCAGCTGCTCGGTTCTTTGGCGCTGGCCTTGGTGATTTATTTAGCAACGTCTCACGCGAGTACGCAGATCAGTACAGGCTCCTTTGTGGCTTTAGTCGCGGCGATGATCGCACTGTTAAAACCTTTGAAGCAGTTGACGAATGTGAATAATATTTTTCAAGCCGGTTTTGCCGGCGCGCAAAGTATTTTTCGTTTCTTGGCCTTGGAAACGGAGCAAGATACAGGCACGCTGTCGCCTGCGCGTATTCAAGGCAATATTGAGTTTGATATTCAATCCTTTATTTATCCTAAAACAGAGAAAGTGGTTTTGCGCAATATTCGCTTTTCTGTTCAGGCCGGAAAAACTTGTGCTTTGGTGGGACGATCAGGCAGCGGTAAAACCACCTTGGTTTCACTCTTGCCACGTTTTTATGAGTTAGCTGATACCTCAGATATTAAGCTCGACGGTCAAAGCGTTAAAGCGTTTACCTTGAGTGTCTTGCGCGAACAAATTGCGGTGGTGTCACAGCATGTGGGCTTGTTTAACGACACCATTTTTCACAATGTGGCCTACGGGGTGATGCGTGAAAAAAGTGAGGCCGAAGTGATTGAGGCTTTAAAGCTTGCGCACGCTTGGGAATTTGTCGAGCCTTTGCCAGAGGGTATTCATACTTTGGTGGGTGAAAACGGTTTATTGTTGTCTGGTGGGCAGCGTCAGCGTCTGGCCATTGCGCGTGCGATTTTAAAAGACGCGCCTATTTTAATTCTAGATGAGGCCACGTCAGCGTTGGATAACGAATCCGAACGCTTGATTCAAAAAGCTATGGATCGCTTAATGGTGGGGCGCACGACGATCGTTGTGGCGCACCGCTTATCAACCATTGAAAAGGCCGATCAAATCATGGTGTTGGATGCGGGTGAGCTCAAAGAGCAGGGTACCCATGAAAGCTTGTTGGCCCAGGGCGGCTATTATCGCAAGCTTTACGATATGCAGTTTCAGGATTAAGTGATGCTGCGCGGTTTGTTAGAGCAGTCACTGAATCGTCTTTGGTATGGCCGTGCAGGCTTTCTCGCGTATCTACTCTGGCCGTTTTCTTGTGTGTTTTCTTGCGCTGTGTTTTTTCGCCGTGTTCTATTAAAGCGTTTGGCTTTTCATCCGGGTGTGCCGGTCATTGTGGTGGGTAATATTACCGTCGGTGGTACGGGTAAAACGCCGATGGTGATTGCGCTTGCTCAAGCGTTGCGCGAGCAAGGGTTTAAACCCGGTATCATCAGTCGTGGCTACGGCGTGACCATCAAGCATTCATTTATCATGTGCGCAAACGATACAGCCCAGCAAGTCGGTGATGAGGCACGTGAAATGTTTGAAGCCAGCGGCGTGCCAATCGCTGTCGGCCCCGATCGCTGTGCCTCGGCTCGGCTTTTGTGTGAGCAGGGTTGTGATGTGATTGTCAGTGATGATGGTTTGCAGCACTACCGTTTGGCGCGGGATGTTGAGTTTGTGATGATTGATCCTGCTCGAGGCTTGGGTAATGGTTTGTGCTTACCGGCAGGCCCCTTGCGTGAGACAGCTAGTCGTTTGAGGCAAGCTGACGCCGTGCTGTCTTTGGGCGGCGACTATCCGGGGGCGCATTCCTTGAGCTTGGAGCCCGTGGCGCTTAGGCGTGTGGATGGCCAAGCCGATGTGTTGTCATTTGAGCAAGCCCGAGAGCATCGTTGGCAGGTTATCGCCGCGATTGCACACCCGGCAAAATTTCTAAAGACGCTAGATAATGTCGGTATCGGGTATGATTTGGTCAAAACTCTGCCAGATCATGCGAAATTTTCCCCCGAGGACATTGACTTGGCCCCAGGTGCATACGGTATTATGACGCGCAAAGATGCGGTCAAGTGCCGACCGCTCGCCAATCAGCATCATTGGTATCTTGAGGTGTCAGCCAAGCTTGATGCTTTCGTGATGAATACGCTGCTGAAGAAACTGAAGAAAAAGGGTGGGTAGAGTGAATCGATTGAAGCGTGTCGTGATTTTTTGGGGCGTGATGTTGCCGAGTTTGGCTTTTGCGCAATCGGCTGATACGGCAACGCCGAACAATGCCCAAAAACCCGCCATGATTAAAAGCACTCAGCCGTTGGTGACCCTGCACTTACCGGCCAATCCAACAACGGGTTATTCTTGGTATCTTGTGAAATACCCCCATGCCTACTTCCAAGTCTTAAAACATCTGTACCTTGCGCCGAGCACAAAAAATGTTGGAGCGGGTGGTTATGATGTTTGGCAGTTTAAAGCCAAGCCGGGTGCCTTTGTGGTGCCGCGTGTGTTCAAAATTCGTATGATGTATGCCCGCGCGTGGGAGGTTGGCGATAACACTCCGGTAAAAACATTTTACGTTGTGACGCAGTCCTAATAAACGATCAAGATAAAGGTTAAAGTGATGGAAAAAATCTGGCTAAAAAGCTATCCGAAAGGCATGCCGGAGACGGTGAATGTATCACCGGACGTCTCTGTGATTGATGTGTTTAAGCAAAGCGTGAAGCGTTATGCTAAATCGCCTGCGGTGAGTAATTTTGGTGTTGAGCTCACGTATGCTGAGCTTGATCGTCGCAGTGATCATTTTGCCGCCTTTTGCCAAGATGAGCTCAAGCTTCAAAAAGGTGATCGCTTGGCGATTATGATGCCCAATTTGATCCAGTACCTTGTGGCCTTATACGGTGCTTTCAAGGCTGGCCTTGTGGTTGTGAACGTCAACCCGATGTACACAGCCCATGAGGTCGTGCATCAATTAAACGATGCGGGTGCTACGGCTTTGTTGGTCTTGGAAAATTTCGCACACACGATAGAAGAGGCCAAGCCTCATTTAAAAACGGTGAAGCATTTTATTGTCACCGCTGTGGGCGATGAATTTCCTTGCCTTAAGCGCTCGGTGTTTAATTTTGTTGCCCGCCACGTAAAACGCATGGTGCCAAAGTACAGCTTGCCTGGCAGCGTCGACTACCGTCATGCGATGAAGCGTCATGCGGTGAAAAGCTTTCACTGTGTTGAGCTAACGGGTGATGATCTCGCATTTTTACAGTATACCGGCGGCACGACAGGTGTGGCCAAGGGTGCGATGCTGACACACAGCAATATGGTGAATAATCTCACGCAAGCAGCAACCTGGAGTGGACATTTCTTAAAGCCGGGTAAAGAGATTTTGATCACAGCCTTGCCGCTGTATCACATCTTCTCTTTGCTGGCCAATGCGCTCACGTTTATGCGTTTTGGTGCCCTGAATGTGCTCATCACCAACCCGCGCGACATCAAAGGTTTTGTGAAAGAAATGAGGCGCTATAAGTTCACGGCGATCACGGCGGTGAATACCTTATTTAATGCCTTGGTGCACAATGAGGAATTTAAACAGCTGGATTTTAGTCAGCTGCATTTTGCGATGGGTGGTGGCATGGCGGTTCAGCACGCGGTGGCTGACGCTTGGCAGAAAGTCACCGGTGTGCATATCTTGGAAGCTTACGGTCTCACTGAAACCTCCCCGGCAGCTTTAATTAACCCGGTGTATTGTCGCGCCTATAACGGCAGTATTGGCTTGCCGATTCCCTCGACTGAAATTAAGGTCATCGACGAAGAGGGGCGTGAGTTGCCACCAGGTGAGCCGGGTGAGCTATGTATTCGTGGCCCGCAAGTCATGAAAGGCTATTGGAATATGCCTGAAGAAACCAAAAAAGTGTTGTCTGAGGACGGTTGGCTGCGCACAGGTGATGTGGCTAAGATCGATGAAAAAGGCTTCGCGTATATCGTGGATCGTAAAAAAGACATGGTGGTTGTGTCCGGTTTTAATGTGTACCCGAATGAAGTGGAAGCCGTGATTGCTGAGCATCCTAAGGTGCAGGAAGTTGCGGTCATTGGTGTGCCACACCCGGTGACGAGTGAAGCCGTAAAAGCCTTTGTGGTGTTAAAGCCGCATCAAAAACTAACCTCGAATGAGTTGATCAGCTTTTGTCGTCATCATTTAACGCCGTACAAGGTGCCGAAAATTTATGAGTTTCGCACGGAGTTGCCTAAGAGTAATGTGGGTAAAATTTTGCGTCGCGCACTTCGAGAAGAGACTACATCGGCATGACAAGGCCTTGGCTTGCTCATTATCCGAAAGACATACCTAGCGTTGTGGATACTGCCTGCTTTTCATCGCTTGCGGATTTATTCAAGGATGCGGTCGCGCGGCATGGCTCGGCTATTGCTCTTGAGAGTCTCGGTCATACTTTAACGTTCCTTGAGCTTGATGAACGCTCCACCGCATTGGCGGCCTATTTTTCCTGCACATTGGGCCTTAAGTCCGGTGATCGTATTGCCTTAATGTTGCCAAATTGCATGCAAGCGGTGATTGCGATGATTGCAGCATTCAAAGCAGGCTTGGTTGTGGTTAACGTGAACCCTCTCTACACTGTGCGAGAGTTGGTGCATCAAATGAACGATGCGAAACCAAAGGCCATTATTGTCTTGGCCAATGTGGCGAATACCCTGGCTGACGCGCTACCGCAAATTCATATCGAGCATATCATTATTAGTGAGCTGGGTGATGCTTTTCCTGTGCATAAAGCTTGGTTGGTCAATGCGGTGCTTAAATATATCAAGCGCATGGTGCCCCATTTTTGCATTCGCTCCACCATTAAATTTCGCCAAGCCTTAGCGCGTGGTCGCAAACAGCGCGCAGCGTTTAAGCTTGCCAAGCTTAATCAAAACAGTTTGGCTTTCTTGCAATACACAGGCGGGACTACCGGTGTTGCAAAAGGTGCGATGCTTTCACACGGTAATTTGGTCGCGAATGTGATTCAGGCGTACACCTGGATTCACTCGACGATTAGCGGGCAGGGCGATGTCGCGATAACCCCTTTGCCGCTTTATCATGTGTTTTCTTTGGTTGCGAGTTGCTGGGTCTACTTGCATGCGGGTGTGCACAATGTCTTGGTGACCAATCCTCGCGATTTACCCAAGCTTGTGGATTTATTTAAAACGCATCGGGTGAAAGCTTTGATGGGTGTAAACACTTTGTTTAATGCGCTGGCGAACAATGAAGACTTTGCCAAACTTGATCATTCCTCTTTAAAGCTTGTGATTGCAGGCGGCATGGCGCTGCAAGCACCCGTAGCTAAGCGTTGGCATGCTGTGACAGGTAATCATATTATTGAAGGTTATGGTTTAACGGAAACCTCGCCGATTGTTTCCATCGGCCTGCTTGATGGGCAAGGCTTTACGGGCAGTATTGGTTTGCCTGTGCCCTGCACGGATGTGGCAATATTCAATGATACCGGTGAGACATTGCCGGCGGGTGAAGTGGGTGAGTTGTGTGTGAAGGGCCCGCAAGTGATGCAGGGTTATTGGCAGCAAGAAGCGGAAACTGCGAATGTTTTTTGGTCGAATGGCTGGTTGCGTACCGGTGATATGGCTAAGCTTGATGAAAACGGTTTTATTTATATCGTTGATCGCAAAAAAGACATGATCACCGTCGCGGGGTTTAATGTTTACCCGAATGAAGTGGAAGCGGTGATTGCTTCGCACCCCAAAGTCTTGGAAGTGGGTGTGGTCGGCGTGCCTAATCGCATCACGGGTGAGTCGGTGATGGCCTACGTTGTCGCTGCGGATAAAAGCTTAACGAAAACCGAGCTTAATGCGTTTTGTCGCGATAACTTGGTGTCGTATAAAGTGCCGCGGCGTTTTAAATTTATGGATGAGCTGCCCAAATCCAATGTCGGCAAAATCTTGCGGCGTGAGTTGAAATCCTAGGCGCTTCTCTAAGCGTTTAATACTCTCATTGCTGTTGCCTGCGCATCGTATCCCAGGGGCCGTCTTCTGCCTTCTTGTTCTCTTGTGTTCCTGCGCTCGCTTTTTTTTGGTCTCCCGTTTCTCTTCTGCAGGGACGCTTTTCGCCATCCATGGCCGCTCCCTTTCGGCATCCATGCCTCCAGAGGCCCTGCAGAAGAAAAACCCTCGCCCAAAGCAGCGAGCGAGTTGCAGCGAAGCGTTGGTGGAAATAATGGCACAAAAAGGCTTGTGATTAGCTGCGATGATACTTAGCCTGATGCGCTTGTTGCTGCTTAAGATTTTCGTCCATCGGCCTTATGCATAGTTCTAAGGTATCAAACCACGCGCAAATCGTTTCGCAAGGCAAGTGCCCGTGCTTGCCGGAAACAGAGTATTCGCAAAACAACACATTGTGAAATGTCATTTCATGAATGGCTCTGATTGATTCTTGTGAGTGCAGTGTGGCGATTTTTATCGAATTGACCATTTCCCCTTGTGTGCACTGTTGAAACAAGACGCTGCTGGTTTTATCTAAGGGTTTGCTAAAACGCAGTGTTTGAAAATCCGCTTTAGGTTTTAGTGAGTTGAGGGCGGGCTTATCGAGTGAATAAGTGTGTCGTTGCGCTGAACATTCAAAATCATGTAAGTAAATACCGCCATGAATGTCGCGTTGCTGAACATCGCCTTGTGTAAAAGGTGTGATCAAGTAATAAGGCATAAAAAAGTCTCCTTGAAAGTTTTTTGAGTGGGGTTAATATCGGTGTTCTATTCTTTTTTGATATTTCCCCATGGTTTATGAAGCTTTGCACGCCTTGTATTGGCGTGTGGATGGTGTCTTGCGAGAGAGTGTTCGCAGGGTGTTATCTGATAAACAGTTCGAGGCATTGTCTCAGGCTTGGCATGCATTAAGGCAGTGTGAATTCATTGAAGACGGCGTGTCGCGTTGTCGAGTGTTCAATGTGCCTGTGTTTGAGTTTGAGCGTTTGCTGTGTGATGGTCGTCATTTAAAGCGCGTGTTGGTCAGTGGTGCGTATCAGCGAGCAGGAGCGGTAGGTTTGATGTGTCTCATTGTACAGTCTGCCTTAATAAAATCAATGCGTGATCGCAGTATGCTTGCCCCATTAATCTCGCTGTCTCGTGAATCTCATTTTTTACTGTGTCTGCCGATGTCTGATGTGCGTGAAGACAGCGTATGTGGTTTGCAGTCTGAGGTGATCGCAAGATCGTTTTATTCTCATTATGAAAAGCCTGAGCATGGTTATACCTGGATCAGTGCGTGGCCTGCGTTGCTCTCATGTTTGTATCAGCGTGTGGGCAGCCAGGGTTATTTTACGCCGTCGCGCTATAGCCTGTCGTGTGAGCGGGGTGTTTTGAATCAATGTTGTTTTCGTTATATCTCAGGTGAGCTTTTGTGTGATCAAGCCTCAGGACTTTATTTGTCTGAAGGCTTAAGTTATTCGCTATCAAGTTGGTTGACTGGTCTTTTGTTTGTTCACGCATTAAAAATCATGCTGCGAAATAAAGTGGGTGTTTCGGTGTCGGCTCAAACGTTAACGCAGGACTTATCCTATTGGCTGATGGCGTATTGCCAGGATGAGTGCAGCAGTGAATCACGATGGCCTTTGCGTCACGCCGAGGTGTCTGTGCATGAACAGGCTGACGGGTTTAGGCTTGTCGTTAAGTTAGTGTTAAGTGATGGCGTGAAAATGAATGTTGAGTGGGTGGTGGATCATGAAAACCGGGCCTTATGATCGTTATTATGATGTGATACTGCGTCAGCACACAGTGCCATTGCCGGCGATGATGGTGCTTGCACCCTCAGCAATCGATGAACCCATGGCGATTAATTGTGAGGATCACTTTGAAGTGGGGGGTGCCATTTTTCGAGCCTTGTATCCTGTCAGTTGTCAGCCAATTGAATTGCTTGAGCTTGAGGTATTGCCGCAATCTCTACGCTTTCATTGTCGATCAACAGCGCATTCTGAGACTTGCTTGACGGCGTTTGATATGATGATCCGAGCAAGCCCTGAGCTAGCTTACCCCTGCCTTGATGCTTTGCTGCATCGTCGTGCTGACAGTGACTCTGATGAGGCGGGTCAGCTCATTGATTGCACCCTAAGAAGCAGTTTATCGGGTGGGCGCTTGTTGCCAAGCTCAGTCTGTTTGGCCAGTCCCTGGGTCTGGCTTCGAGAGCTGTTTCTATTCCCTGAAAAAGACCTGTGTTTGACGCTCACGCTTAATCCTATCATGGTTTCACCAGGTGAGGCGTTTAGTGTGTCGGTGCGGTTTTCCGAGCCTTTGCCTGAGCTACTTTTGAGTTTATCAGTGAAAGATTTTCTGTTTAACGCTTTTGCTGTTGCCAATCATTTTATCAAAGTGCCCGAAATGGCTGAGGCCGATTCGGGTGATGTCTGCTTTCCTTTGCGTTTTTTAGATGAACCCGGTGCTTCTCGTCTGTCGGTGCTTGATGTATGGGATGTTTGTTTTTCTGATGAGCAAGGGCAGGTTATCTCGAACATTTCCCCATTTTGTGCGCCGAACATATCGGTGGGTGATCAGCCTGTTTGGATCTTGCATCACGATACTTCTGTGTCTGAAGTGGCTTGGTGCAGTGAGCTGCGGCTGGAGTCATTTGAGAGCTTTTCAGGCCGGGTACAAATGAAGGCGCTCGTCACACAGCCTAATGTCTTGTTTAATCCTCAGCGTTCTTTTCGGGTTCAACACAAACCGAGTCAAACAATCTTCACGACTTGCGAAGTATTCCGCCCTTTGCAGCGTATGTGGCTCGCAGACAGGCTGAGATTTTCATTGTGGTATGCACTGGCAGGCTGGTCGATTTTATTTTCATACGGTGAACACCGCGAACGTCTGCTTGCTCTGTTACGCTGTTTTTTACCGGGGAATAAGTGCTGCGCCCTCGATGAGGGTGTCGTGTCTTTTCTGATGTCACCTGAGCATCACCGCGTAGATGCGGCTTCCTTGTCTTTTTGTGTTGCAGGGTTTCGCGCACGTTTGGTGGTTAATGAGCGTGTGCTGGGTGAGGATTTTGTTTACAGGCTGGCTTTGTTTTTACGGGAGTTTCTGTTCTCAAGTGTTTTAGCTATGCCAGTTCTGTGTTTTGAGTTGCATTACTTGGGAAAAAGTCAGCTTCGGGAGTGGTTAGCTGATGTCAGCATTTGAGTGCTATTGTTTGGCGCATGTACCAAGCCTATCTTTGACGGCTTTATACCGGCGCCTGCGTTATATGGGCTATGAGATTGATGTGTGTTTTGTCGATGCGCATGAGGCTGTTTGTGACATTCATTCGATCACCTTTGATAAACACCGTCGAGTGTTGATTCGAAGCTATCGTAAACTTTCTCGTCAATGTTTGGAGGCCAGTCTGGATTATGATGTTTTGGTCTCGAGCGAACAGTGTATTTGGCAAGGTATGGTATCGGATGAGTCACTCTTTGCGCTTGCGCAATTTGAGCGAAAGCTTTCGGTGGTGAAAAATTGCAGTCGTGAGACGCTGGCGCAGCGCTTGTCTGAGCTTTTCTCTGCCCGTTTTGCGAGCGTGTCGTCTTTTCATTTAGTGTCATACGATCACTCAGGCTCGGCCTGGCAGTTTCCAGATTTTTTGCTCGGTTCTTGGCGGTTGAGTCCTTGGTTGTCGTTGAAGGTGAGCCTTCAGGCTTGCCGAGAGCCCGGGGTGTTTGTGCGGCCAATTTTTTGCAAAGCGCTCTTAAAAAGCCTGGGCGTGCTTTTTCCTTTTGTGCGGGAGTGGGTGTTTGAGGTGAGCTTTTCGTCGACGTGTGCTTGGCGCTTGGGTGAGTCGGCTGGTGTGTTATCGGGCGCCCCTGGATTTTTTGTTCAAAAAATAAACGCATTTCAAGCCTGAAAAAGGGCTGTACATTGGCGCTAATCATGCTGATAATAGATTTTTTTAATGAGTCAATGGAGGGGAGTCTCATGAAAAAGCAACATCCTTGGTTTCACGTTTTATTTATTGCGATCGCTGTTATCGGTTTGCTCACCGACAAAGGCCTAATCTTCTTAGTGGGTCTAGTGTGTGAAATCATTTACTTGTGGCGTATTTATCAGCAGAAGAAAACGCCGGCTGCTTCAGACAAGCCTGCCCATAAAGCGAAGCCTGCTGCTGCGACTCACGACAAGCCAAAGGTGGAGAAAACGCATCAGCATCAGGCTCAGAATGAGTCAAAAGATCACCTGGCGGCGGGTCATCAACAACAAGACCATCAGGGTGAACATCATGATGATCAACACCATGATCAGCAAAAGTAACTGCTTGTGTTATGTGTAAAGGCCGAAGTGATTCTTTTCGGCCTTTTTCTTTTGTGGTTTGATAAATGAGTGAATTAGACAGTCAATCTCTCGGCGTCAAAGAGCAGTTTGCGCAGCAGCCTCGTGGCGTGTTGACCATGTTTGTCGTTCAACTATTTTCTGTGATGGGCTACGCGTATGTATATGCCTTGCTTCTCTTGCTTGCGGTGCGGGTTTTTGGCTTTGGTGATCATCAGGCCTTTGAGCTGACCGGCGCATTTAATGCTTTAAACTTTGCAACCAGTATTTTTGGCGGTTACTTGGCCGGTCGTTTCTTAGGTTACCGTTTTTCCACCGGTGTCGGTTTGTTTGTCGCCGCCGTTGCACTGGTTATTTTGTTGCTGCCACACCACTTGGCGCTTTATTGGGGTTTGTCGTTTCTAGTGTGCGCCGAAGGGATGTTGATTCCTTCTTTATTTGTTTTATTGGGTCGTTTGTACCCGCAAAATGACCCGCGTCGTTTGTCAGGGTTTATGCTGATTTATGTGGGGATTAATGTCGGCGCTTTTTTGGCTGAGGCTTCATCAGGCGCAATTAGCCATCAGTTGGGTTATGGCTATGCCTTTTTTCTTGGCGCCTTATTTATGTTGGTCGCGCTGTTTGTATTTTTATTGCAGCACCGCTTGTTCAATGGTGCGGGTTTTGCTCCTCGCTTTGCGAAGCAGCGCCCAGAAGCGATTAAGCGCTCGCGCTTGACCGGCATGTGCTGGCTTTTGATTTCTTTGCCGGTTTTGGCGTTGATGCTGCATTTTGCTGTCTTAACACACTTTTTTTTAATGGCCTTGGGTGTGGCGGCTGTTCTATTTGTACTGCACCTTGCAAGACTTGAGGGTGAGATGTATCGCAAGCGCCTTTATGCGTTTGTACTGCTCTTATTAATTTCTTTTGTGTTTCTTGTCTTTTATATGCTGATTCCTTCGGTCTTGGTGTTGTTTACCGTGCGAAATGTGAACCATGTTATTTTCGGTATGAGGGTGCATACCACAAGTTTTCTTGCTTTAAATCCATTTTTCGTGGTGATTCTTGGCATGTTGTTGGTTTTATTTTACTTGCCGAGGCTTCGGAGGAACTTTCGTCAGTCTTTGCCGTTAAAGTTTACTCTGGCCTGTTTTTTGATGGCTTTGTCGTACTTCGTTTTGGTTGTGGGTATACAGCTGGCCAATGTTAAAACGGGCCTCGTGAGCCCTTGGTGGGTTGTTGGTTCATATTTTCTGCAAACCTTGGCCGAGCTTTTTGTTGTGCCGACAAGCTTCGCCATGATTGGTGAGCTGGTGCCGATTCGTCTTGAGGGTTTGTTGATGGGTATTTGGCTGTTTTTAACGGGTGTGGCCTCAAGCACGGCCGTGGTTTGTTCGGGCTTGATTCGCATGCCGGCGCATATTACCACGCCTTCTATTACCAATGATCTCTACAACCAGGCTTTTTTGATTTACGGTAGTGTGATCATCGTGATGGCTTTGGCGTCTGCTTTGTTGATTCCCTTTTTGCAAAAATTGCTGCGAGATCCCTCAACAGCTTAGTGCTGTCGTGATACACTGCACCTTTCGATGCTTGAGAGAACTATGCGAACTAACGATATTAGCCAAAACCTGAAAAAGCCTGATGAAATCGAGAAAATGCGTATCGCTGGTCGCTTAGCGGCTGATGTGCTCATGATGATTGGACCGCACGTGCAGCCTGGGGTAACCACAGAAACTTTGGATCGCTTATGTCACGATTATATTGTCAACGAGCAGCAGGCGATTCCTGCTCCTTTGAATTATCATGGTTTTCCTAAATCAATTTGCACCTCGATTAACCATGTGGTGTGTCATGGTATTCCTAATGACAAACCGCTTAAAAATGGTGACATCATTAATATTGATGTGACGGTGATAAAAGATGGGTATCACGGTGACACCAGCAAGATGTTTCTGGTTGGCGATAAAGTCTCTGTTGCGGCAAAGCGTGTTGTGAAAGTTGCTCAGGAGTGTTTGTACCTTGGGATTGAGAGGGTTAAGCCTGGTGGCAGTCTAAAAGCAATTGGTGCGGCGATTCAGGCCCATGCTAAGCAATACAATATGAGCTCAGTGCAAGAGTTCTGTGGCCACGGTATTGGTTCGCAGTTTCATGAAGATGGGTTTAACGTGCTGCATTACGATGCGCCACATATTCCAGAAACGATATTGGAACCCGGGTTGACATTCACCATCGAGCCCATGATCAATGTTGGTAAGCGACAGGTTAAAGTGTTGCGTGATGGTTGGACGGCGGTCACAAAAGATCGCAGTCTTTCTGCGCAATGGGAGCACACCTTGCTGGTAACGGACAATGGTGTTGAGGTACTGACCTTGCGTCCTGACGAGAGCCTATAAGCTTTATCTGTTTGAATCGGGTTTGGTGTTTGTGGTATACAGGAGCCTGACTTCATAAGAGACATTGAGTGAAGGGTTTGTTTTTTTGGCAGCGTTTATTGTTGGCGGTTGTTGCGATCGCCACCTCCGCTTTGCTATTGAATGTTGCGACCGATGTCACCACGCTTTGGTATACTGCCTGGCTTGCGCCTGCGCCGCTTTTGCTGTTTGCTTACTATGGCCGTTTTTGGGAAGCTTGGCTGGTGCTCTTTCTCTCATTCAGCCTTGGCAGTGCAAGTTATATTCTGTTTTATCAAAATTTGTTACAAAGCCATCTGCTTTGGATAACGCTCTTATCCTCCGCGGCATTCGCCTTCTTTCTGATGTTGACTTGCTGGATTTGCCGAAACTATGCACGCTGGTGGATGGTCTTTATCCTGCCTTTGGTTTGGGTGTCTTGTGAATTTATGCAGGCCCGCCTGACAGGTTTGGGTACCTTGGGCGATTTGGCTTATACCCAAATTGGTTTTCTGCCCATGCTGCAAATTGCGTATTTAACGGGTATTTGGGGCGTGAGCTTCATGGTGGTGTTGCTCTCTAATGCGATAGTTTTTTCTATTTTTATGATGAATAAGCCCGGAGGGCGCTTTTTGTGTTGGTTGTTGCCTTTATTGGTGGTTTTGTCCTCCTTAGTCTTTGGCATGGCGCGCATCAGTCAACCTCAGTTGCAAGATCATGTGCATGTCGGCTTGATTGTGTTGCCACATGATCAGCGTAATTTACCCGTGGCGCAAAAAATTCAGCGTTATGGTGAATTAGTGAAAAGGCTTAATCGAGATCCTGTTCAGGTGGCGGTCATGCCTGAGCAAACTTTAACGCTCAATGACCATAATTGGGTTGAAGGTTTGGCAGGCTTTTCGGCCATTGCTAAGCGCTATAAAACGAATTTAATTCTGGGGGTGGACCGTCACTACCGAGCTCGCAAGATGCGCAAAGAAGTTTGGTTTATTAACGCGCAGGGTCAGCTGGCGGGCGTTTATGATAAGAATGCGTATTTGCCTAAAGCCTTATCACGTTACCACGAGGGCAACCGTTTGCTGGTTTTAAATAAGCCCTCTGGGCTTTGGGGCGTGGCCTTGTGTTCCGACATGGATTTTCAAGACGTGGCTCGTCGCTACAGTCGTTCGGGTGTGGGGCTGATGTTTGTCTTGGGGCGAGATAGCAATCTTCACGACGCGTATATTGAGACCGGCGGCGATATTTTTCGAGGTGTTGAGAATGATTTTGCTGTCGTGCGCGTGGCGCAAGGCGGCTTGGTGACGGTATCTGATGATCGAGGGCGTATCTTAAGTCTTGAAAAAGTTCGCCAAAAAGAGTCGACCTTGCTTAGGGTGTATGTACGCCTGGGGCGGGGTAAGAGTGTTTATGCTGATGCCGGCGATTGGTTTGCCTATGTCTGTTTGGTCCTTTCATTGCTGTTCTTGTTTCGATACCTTTCTCTAGAGCTGCCAAAGAATAAATGAAGTTAAGTTTGCAGATCGCTCGGGCTGCTTTATACTACTGTACTCCGTAGCGGTGGCCTTCATGGTAAAGTTAGAATCGGTATTACAGTTTGCGGCAGGTGATGAGCGTTATGAGCGCATTAATGCTTTTCCTGTCACGGTGTATGCGAAGGACGGTACGGGCCGTTATCTCGCGGGTAATCACTGTATTTCACGCTTGGCGGGCTTAAGTTCTGTCTCTGATCTATTAGATAAAACGGATCGTGAGCTTTGCTGGGGTGCGAGTTTTGATACCTTGATCGCCAATGATCATGAGGTTATGGATCGAGGTGAGGCTTTGTTTCGTATTGAGCCTGTGGTGGATGCTCTGGGGCATGCGGTGAATATGTTGTCCTTGAAGCTGCCTGTTCAAAACTTGGCCGCAGAGTGTGTCGGTGTGCTGGGTATTTCTTTGAACCCCCTGGATTACAGGGCTTCAGACTTTTTTGATATGGTGGCCCAAATTGCTCAAAGCTTTGGTGCCAAGCAAGACTTACCTCAGTTTGCTCAGGCTGGTGCAGCGCCTGTGGTCGATGCTCGAGAAATCCTGTTAAAACGTTTAACCCCTAGAGAACAAGACTGTGTGCGATGTTTGGTCAAGGGCATGAGCGCCAAGGAAACCGCGCAAGTTTTGAATTTGTCGTATCGCACCATTGAAGTCTATTTCGAAAAAATCAAATCCAAGCTCGGTGTGCACAAGAAAACCGAGATTCTAAGCTTGTTGTATGACAACGAAGCCTTACTGCTTAACGAAACGTCGTTTAAATGATCTAGCCCCGATTTTTTGTTCTGGTGTGGTATGTCTTCTTTGTGGGTTGCTTTGGGCTTAACTGCATAAAAGCGCTGTTCAACTCAGGCGCTTTTTGCTAGCATGCATTGCTAATTTCATTAGCAGGAGATCAGACCATGATCCGCCTTTCGACCGATGCCCTGACCTTTGATGACGTGCTCTTGTTGCCCCGCGAATCTCATGTGTTACCCAAGGATGCCAAGCTCGGCACCCAGCTTACGCGCGGTCTGCGCCTCAATATTCCTTTGTTGTCTGCGGCTATGGATACCGTGTCCGAGGCGCGTTTGGCCGTGGCCTTGGCGCAGGAAGGTGGTTTGAGTGTGATCCATAAAAACATGAGCCTAGAGGCGCAAGCCGATGAGGTTCGACGGGTGAAGCGCTTTGAAAATGGCGTGATCAATGATCCGATCACGGTGGGCCCTGATTGCCGTGTGGGGGATCTCATGGCGCTCACGCAAAAGAATAATTTTTCTGGTGTGCCGGTGGTTGATGGCGATAATGATCTGATTGGTATCGTCACCAGTCGTGATATGCGCTTTGAAACCAACTTCGAGCAGCCTGTAAAAAATATCATGACGCGTAAAGAGCAGCTCGTCACGGTGCGCGAAGGAGCGAGCAGTGAAGAGGTCATCGCCTTGATGCATGAGCATCGTATTGAAAAAATTCTAGTGGTGAACGAAGCCTTTAAACTGCGTGGCATGTACACCGTTACCGATATTCTAAAGGCTAAAGAAAAGCCGCAAGCGGCAAAAGATAATCGCGGGCGCTTATTGGTGGGTGCGGCCGTGGGGGTGTCGGATAAAGAAAAGGCGCGAGTAGAAGCTTTAATCGCAGCGGATGTGGATGTGATTGTGATCGACACGGCGCACGGTCATTCAGCCGGTGTAATTGACCAAGTGGCTTGGGTGAAAAAACATTTTCCGAATGTGCAGCTTATCGGTGGCAATATTGCGACTGCTGATGCCGCTAAAGCGTTGCTCAAAGCGGGTGTGGATGCGGTGAAGGTTGGCATCGGTCCTGGCTCTATTTGCACCACGCGCATTGTCACGGGGGTGGGCGTGCCACAAATCACGGCTATTTCCAGTGTGGCGAAAGCTTTAAAAGGCAGTGGTGTGCCTTTGATTGCCGATGGCGGTATTCGTTTTTCAGGCGATATTTGTAAAGCGATTGCCGCTGGTGCGAACACGGTGATGGTGGGCAGCTTGTTTGCTGGCACAGATGAAGCGCCAGGCGAGACGATTTTGTATCAAGGCCGATCCTACAAAACGTATCGCGGCATGGGCTCTTTGGGGGCGATGACGCAAGGCTCTAGTGATCGTTATTTTCAATCGAATGTGGCCGAAGATAAGTTAGTGCCAGAAGGCATTGAGGGTCGCGTGCCGTATAAGGGCAGTATGTTGGGTGTGGTGTCTCAACTGATGGGTGGTTTGCGATCGTGCATGGGGTATTTGGGGTGTGAAAGTATTCCTGTGCTCCAAAACAATGCGGAGTTTGTGCGTATCTCTGCAGCCGGCATGCGCGAAAGTCATGTGCATGATATTACGATCACCAAACAAGCGCCGAACTATTGGGTGGAATAAACGTGCAACACGATACGATCATTGTTTTAGATTTTGGTTCACAGTACACACAGCTCATTGCCAGGCGTGTGAGAGAGCTTGGTGTGTATTGCGAGCTGTATCGTTATGATGTCGATGAGGCTGTGATACGGGCGTTATCCCCTAAAGGTATTATTTTATCCGGTGGGCCAGAAAGCGTGACGCTGGATCATACGCCACGCTCACCGCAATGGGTGTTTGATTTAGGCGTGCCGGTGCTTGGTATTTGCTACGGTATGCAAACCATGGCGGAGCAATTGGGCGGCAAGGTTCAAAGCGCTGCGGTTAGTGAGTTTGGTCATGCTGAGATTCAGCCCATGGCGGCGAGTCCTTTGTTTGGTGCGCTTAAAAATTTGAATGTTTGGATGAGTCATGGCGATCAAGTAATAGAGGTGCCGCCAGGTTTTTCGGTGACGGCAAAAACCGCTGACGTGCCGATTGTTGCGATGGCCGATGAGTCGCGCAAACTTTACGGCGTGCAATTTCACCCCGAAGTCACGCACACACCCGATGGCCAAGCTTTTTTGTCTGCTTTTGTACAAGAGCTTTGTGGTGCAGGTGCAAACTGGACGCTGGACAATATTATTGATACGCAAATTGCGCTGGTGCGCGAAAAGGTCGGGCGCGATCAGGTGTTGCTCGCATTATCTGGCGGCGTGGATTCATCGGTGGTTGCCATGCTCTTGCATCAAGCCATTGGTGAACAGTTGGTCTGTGTGTTTGTCGACACGGGGCTTTTGCGTTATCAAGAAGCCGAGCAGGTGATGGCAACGTTTTCTGAACATCAACATATTCGTGTCATCAAAGTTGATGCGCGCGAGCGTTTTTTTGAGGCTTTAAAAGGCGTCAGCGATCCTGAAGAGAAGCGCAAAGTGTGCGGTAAATTGTTTATTCGGATTTTTGAAGAAGAGGCGAGCAAGCTTAAAGGGATAAAATGGCTGGCGCAGGGTACGATTTACCCGGATGTGATTGAGTCGGCGGGCAACAGTACCCAAGCGGCGCACGTGATTAAATCACATCATAATGTGGGCGGTTTGCCCGAAGACATGCATTTAAAACTGATTGAGCCATTGCGTGATTTGTTTAAAGACGAAGTGCGCAAACTCGGTGTGAAGCTGGGCTTGCCGCACGCCATGTTGTATCGCCACCCTTTCCCGGGGCCGGGGTTAACGGTGCGTGTCTTGGGTGAGGTGAAGCCTGAGTCTGTCGAGATTTTGCAAAAGGCAGATCATATTTTTATTGAAGCACTGCGTGAGCACAATTTATATGACGCTGTTAGCCAGGCGTTCGCGGTATTTTTACCGGTGAAGAGTGTGGCGGTAAAGGGTGATGCGCGCGCGTATGAGTACGTGATTGCTCTGCGTGCGGTGGAAACAGTGGATTTCATGACAGCCACTTGGGCAGAATTGCCGCACAGTTTTTTAGCGAAAGTCTCCAGCCGCATCTGCAATGAATTAAAGCATGTTTCTCGCGTAGTGTATGATATTACGGGCAAGCCACCGGGTACGATTGAGTGGGAATAAATGAAACCGCGTGACGAAGAATTTATGCACGAAGCCTTGGCGCAAGCGCGCTTGGCTGAACTCGCCGGTGAAGTGCCGGTCGGCGCGGTGCTGGTGAAAGAGGGTCATATCATCGCCAAAGCCCATAATCAGCCGATTAGCGAATGTGACCCCACAGCCCATGCCGAGATTCAGGTTTTGCGCCAAGCTGCTAAAGCCTTGGGTAATTATCGCCTGCTGGACACCACCTTGTATGTAACCCTAGAACCTTGTGCAATGTGCGCCATGGCTTTGGTGCATGCTCGGGTTAAACGGCTGGTGTTTGCGGCTAGCGATCCGCGTACGGGTGCTTGCGGCAGCGTGTTTCAGCTTGCCAGCAATGAAGCCTTGAATCATCGTTTGAGTATTGAGTCAGGTGTGTTGGCAGAGTCAGCCTCATCACTGCTTCAGGCTTTTTTTAAGTCGCGACGCTAGAAAGCCTTTTTTATTGCCGCTACAATGAGTCATCTAAAAGGATCGTGTTCAATGACAGGGACCATCGAGTTTCAACAAACCAGTGCTGAGCTCTCTGTTGTATTGGCAGGTGAGATGACTAAGGCGACGGTGCCGGCTTTGTGGGCTGAGTTGCTTGCTCATGCCAAAATGCCTCACCCGGCCCAGCTTTCCATTGATGTGTCCGCGGTGTCTCATTACGACCTTGCGGGCCTTATTCTCATTGACTCTATCCCCAGTTTTTTTTCGGCGCCAAAGCCAGTTATTCAGGGTGCAGATCAGGCCTTACTCGATGGCTTAAAGCGCGTTGAACCCGAGGTAAAAAAAGCCGAGACCCTGGAAAAGAAAAAAATATTTGCCAGTATTCCAAGTGATATGGGTCGCGCAACTTTGTTTATTGTGGATCAGGTTTGCCAGAATTTAATTTACACGGGCGCAGTTTGTCATTTTCTTTGGCAGGCGATTAGGCGTCCGAAGCTTTTACGTTGGCGTGATGTGTTTCGTGTCATGGAAGATACGGGGCCGAATGCCTTGCCGATCATTGCTTTGCTCGGTTTTATTATTGGTTTAATTTTATCGTTTCAAGCCAGTGTTCAGTTGCAAAAATTTGGTGCGACGATTTTTGTCGTAAACCTTGTGGGCATTAGCTTGGTGCGTGAGCTCTCGGCCTTGTTCACAGCGATTATTTTAGCGGGGCGCACGGCCTCTTCGTTTGCGGCTGAAATTGGCACGATGAAGGTTAACCAAGAGTTGGATGCGCTGTCGACCATGGGCTTATCTTCTGTGCGCTTTTTGGTCATACCGCGCGTTATTGCAGTGACATTGATGCTGCCTTTGCTCAGTATCTTTATGAGTTTTTTTGGTTTGCTAGGTTGTGCGGTGTTTATGCGGGCAACAGAAGTGCCTTGGGAGATTTTCTTGCGCCAGCTTGAAGGCGCAGTAACCATGGGTGATTTTTGGGGTGGTTTGTTCAAGGCGGTTGTGTTTGGCATCTTGGTTGCAGCGATCGGCTGTGCCAATGGCTTGAAAACCGGCAATGGTGCAAGCGCAGTGGGTCAGTCCACCACGCGTGCGGTGGTGGGGACTATCGTCACATTGATTGTGGTCGATGGTTTGTTTGCGGTTTTATTTTACTGTTTGAGTTTATGAGCAAGACGATGATTACAGTGAACGATTTGGTCGTTAGCTTTGGCGAAAAGCGTGTTCTGGACCGTATTTCCTTCGATGTAAGGCCTGGCGAGGTGTTTGTCATCCTCGGTGGTTCTGGTTGTGGTAAATCGACTTTATTGCGTCACTTAGTGGGTTTGCGTGAGCCGCAAGGTGGACAGATTATCATTAATGGCCATGATATTACGACTGACAGCTTAGAGAATATGGATAAGGCGATTGAAAGTTTTGGTGTGATGTTTCAATCGGGCGCATTATTTGGCTCAATGACCTTGCTTGAAAATGTGCGTTTACCGCTAGAGGAAAAAACCGAGCTGCCACGCAAAGTGATGGATGAAATGGCGGCCCACAAGCTGCGTCAAGTGGGGCTTGGGGATTTTTTGCATTATGTGCCGGCTGAAATCAGTGGTGGGATGCAAAAGCGTGCGGCCATTGCACGTGCGATGGCGCTGGATCCGCCCATGTTGTTTCTGGATGAGCCGTCTGCTGGTTTGGACCCCATTACCTCGGCTAAGCTTGATGAGCTGATTCTAGAGCTTTCAAAAACTTTGGGTGTCACTTTTGTGGTGGTTTCGCATGAATTGCCGAGTATCTTTGCTATTGCAGATAGGGTCATTATGTTGCAAGATGGAAAAATTGTGGCCGAGGGCGATCCGCGGGATCTGCGAGATCATTGTGAACAACCTTTTGTGCGACAATTTTTTCATCGCGAGTCAGATAAGGCCAGTGTGAATGGATAGCCGACGAGAAACAGATTATTTTCGCATAGGGGTGTTTGTCGTCATTGCCATCGCGTTGATCGTTATCGCCATTTTTGCTTTTACGGCAGGTAATTTATTTTCTTCACGCCTTTATGTGGAAACGTATTTCAATGAATCAGTGCAAGGGCTTTCGCCGGGTTCTGTTGTCAAGTATCGCGGTATTGATATTGGTGAAGTGAAGAAAATTAAACTCGTTTCGGCTGAGTACAATTTGCCTGAAAATGAAATGAATTCGAAGTTCGGCCGTTATATTTATGTTCTACTTTCTTTGGATCCGCATTTTATGCCGGGGTTAACGACGAAAGAGTTGGCTGATACCTTGCGTGAAGATGTGGATGAGGGCTTGCGCGTTAAGATGAGTTTGAAAGCCTTAACGGGGGGCGCGTACGTTGAGCTTAATTTCGCAGATCCCGGTCAAGCGCCGATGCTGCCGATTTTATGGAAGCCACGTTATTTGTACATTCCCTCTGAAACCAGTACGTTGACGCGCGTGGGTGACAGTGTGCAGGATATTTTAAACGGTTTGAGCAAGGTGGATTTCCAGCGTTTATTCACGAATATGCAGGACTTGGTGACGCGAAGTAATACCTTGGTCACAAAAGTCGATAACCTGTTGGATCGCACGCAAGATGGTGTGGTCGCCACGGTGAATAATACACAAGCGATTACGTCTAGGCTTCGTAGCAGCCCGTCAAGTTTGTTGTTTAGTAAGCCTCAGCAAGTTAACCCGAGGGATTTATGATGCGATGGTTAATGCTACCGGTTTTGTTGGCAAGCGTATTACTTTCGGCTTGTGTGAATTTTGGCGATAATTTGGCGCCGCAAAAAACCTACATGCTCGCTGTGCCTGCCCGTCAAACCCCTGAGAAAACACTCACGAAAGCGACACTCTCTGTGTCAGAAATATCAGCGGCCGCACCGTATAATATGAACTCTTTTATTTACCGTGTGAGTCAGTCGCAATATCTTAGCGATTATTTTCATGTGTTCATGGTGAATCCGGGTGAGCAAATGACGGACTTGTTCTCGCGTTATTTTGCTGGTCAAGGTTTGTTTGAGAATGTCAGCACATCGGGCACGCAGGTGTTAAACCCTGACTATACCCTGCAAGCGCGCATTTTGGATTTGTATGCCGATTATCGTGATCGTACCCATCCAAAAGCAGTGTTGTCTTTGCGTGTTAAGTTGTATTATGGTCAAAATCATTTATTGAAATTAAATCATGTCTTCACGGCAATCACGCCCTTGTCGGATAAAACCAATCCGGCTTTGGTGAAGGCTTGGGATGCGGATTTGTTGAAGATTTTATCCCAATTAAGTGTCCGTGTTCGACACGTAGTCCTTGAGTCGTAGCTATAGCCCACCTCATACTGTGTTGCAAGCTCATTCATCATCGGTCATGTGTTTCTCTGATAACCTGGGAACACAAAACCCGCCTGGCCTTGAGTGTTGCGTGTCCTCATTTCAAGGACGCCATAAACCCATCCCTGGGGGCTCTGGGTTCGGCTTCCTGCCTCACACAGCCTTGAAATGAGGACACGTAAATCTAGCGGCCAGGCTACGTAAGACGGTATAAAATAAAAAAGAGATTGATAAAAAAAGCCGGTCAGTGACCGGCTTTCGAGATTATTTCTTGTCGCCTTTCTTTTTCTTGTGATCAATGCGCTCTTTAATGCGCGCAGAACGACCACTGCGTTCACGAAGGTAATACAAGCGAGCTTGGTTTACATCGCCTAAGCGGTCAACACTGATGGTGTCGATCAAAGGGCTGTGTGTTTGGAATGTACGTTCAATGCCTTGGCCGGCAGTGATTTTACGAACGATGAAGTTAGAGTTCACGCCGCGGTTACGTTTGCTGATGACAACGCCAGTAAAAGCCTGTAGACGCTCACGCTCACCTTCTTTCACTTTGACTTTCACAGTCACTGTGTCGCCTGCGCGAAATTTAGGGATGTCGGTACGCATCTGTTCTTGTTCAAGTTGTTGGATAATGTTGCTCATTACTGTTTACCTTGTTCGTCAATAAATTCGTTTAATAACGTCGTTTGCTCTTTGCTCAATGTGAGCTTATCGAGCAGGTCTGGCCGCTTGAGCCAGGTCATCCCGAGAGCTTGTTTTTCACGCCAACGCGCGATCGCCCCGTGATTGCCGCGCAATAATACATCAGGAACCCCTTGATCTGCAAGCTTTTCTGGTCGAGTGTAGTGAGGATATTCCAACAAACCTTGGCAAAAGGAGTCTTGCTCGGCTGATGTGTTGTCGCCTAGGGCGCCGGGCATCAGGCGCAGGCAGGCATCGATGACGGCCATGGCCGGAATTTCACCACCGGTGAGGACAAAGTCGCCGATCGAAAGCTCGGCATCAATGTCGGTTTTTAAAAGCCTGGCATCAATGCCCTCATAACGACCGCAGAGTAGTATCCACGGACCAGATTTACTCATTTTTTGAGCAACGCCTTGTGTGAATGGCTCGCCTTGGGGGGAGAGGTAGATCACCTTGGCTTGTTCGCCAAGCGAGGTTTTTGCCGCAGTAATCGCTTTGCGCAAGGGCTCAACTTTCATGAGCATGCCGGGCCCGCCACCATAAGGCTTGTCATCCACTGTGCGGTGTTTGTCGTCGGTATAGTCTCTAGGGTTGAAAAAATGCAGCTCGGCGAGAGGTTTGTCTAAAATTTTGCCGGTGATGCTGTGCTTGAGGGTTTCAAACATCTCAGGAAACAGCGTAATCAGGCCGATGTTAAGCATCGTCTTGTGCCTCATCCCAGTCAACACAGATGCGTCTCGCTTTTCGGTCAACCTGGGTGATGAAATCACCCAGGATGAAGGGGATCAGTTGGCGTTGTTTGCGGTTGGCTGATTTCACGGCTAGGATGTCGTTAGCCCCCGTGTTAAAAAGCTCATCGACAGCGCCCAAAAGTTGCCCATGCTGGTCGATGACTTCAAAGCCTTTCAGCTCGTGCCAGTAATATTCTCCTTCATCGAGGCT
Organism: Gammaproteobacteria bacterium CG11_big_fil_rev_8_21_14_0_20_46_22; assembly: GCA_002796245.1. Lineage (NCBI taxonomy): Bacteria > Pseudomonadati > Pseudomonadota > Gammaproteobacteria > Gammaproteobacteria bacterium CG11_big_fil_rev_8_21_14_0_20_46_22. Next base: position 37,156 of record PCWT01000064.1, read on the forward strand.
GGTTAGTGCGGTTTCTGGCACCCAGATTTCTCGGTTAGTGAATTCGCGGACCTGATCACGGTCATCAAAGCCCCGGATGTGGGCAATGATTTGGGAGCCTTTGGCTTGGCATTGTACACATTCGACGGCTTTGTATTCGCCATGTTTGGTTTGTATAAACCAAGGGTAGTCAATGATTGCCGAAGTAGGTTCGGTGTGAGATTGGACTTTGATGTCGCCCCGGATGCCAAAAGGGGCACAAAAGCGCCCCATGATCAAATAATTGGTCATTATGAAACTTATGCCGCTACAGTGGCTTTTTTCGCTTGTTTCAATAATTTGGCCACACGCTCAGACATTTTCGCGCCTTTAGCGATCCATTGCTCCAATAGATCAACGTTTAATGATAATTCTTGTTCTTGGCCTTGAGCGACAGGGTTGAAGAAACCCAATTTTTCGATGTTGCGGCCATCACGTGCATTGCGGCTGTCAGCTACAACGATATGATAGAAAGGCTTCTTTTTGGCGCCACCGCGTGAAAGTCGAATCGTTACCATGATATTCCTCGTTTAAGATATAAGCTCTCGTAGAAAGGCGCCCATTCTACCAGATTTTTTTAATTTTGGAAGCCCGAATCGCTGTCGAACTGTTGATTTAAGCGGGTTATGAGGTTCTGATTGCACACCAAAATGCCTAATTCACGGTTGTGGTGGAAAGACGTGCTCGTGAAATTGTTTGAGCCTAGGTAGGCGATGCGATCGTCACTGATGATCAATTTGGCGTGTAAGGTCGGCGTTTGCAATGGTAAAACTGTGATGCCTTCATCTTTCAGTGATCGTATCATCACTCGATACCCTGTGCTTTGCTTTGGGCGGGTGAGCAGGGTGATGCGCACACCGCGTTTGGCGGCATGCTTGAGTGCACGAATAAAAGCAGGGTCGCCAAAACCTGGGGCGTAGAGTTTGAGTGAATGCTGGCTGCTGTCGATAAGGCGCAGAATATCCCGTCCATGGTTTTCTGGGCTAAACACTAAAGGCGATGCGCTCAGTGTGGGTGTTCGCTCAGACCAGTCGGCTTGAAAAACGGTCTCGATTTGCCCGACAAGCGCAGGCTTCGTGAGCTTAAGGTAAAGGTTGCGCTGTGTGTAAAAGCCTGAGTAGGTGAAGTTGCCTGTCATTAAAAAAGCCGTTTTTTTGTCGATAATGAGGGCTTTTTCGTGAAGATTGGTGAAGTACTGGGGTGCCGTTTTTACAGCGATGTGCTCTTCACGCAACCAGCGAATGGCTTTTTGGTTCGTGTTTGTCGCGTTATACGGCGCTTTGTCGAGCAGTACCTGGATGTTGGCGCCATGGTGTTTTGCCTGTATTAATGCCCGAATAATCTGTCTATCCGTGAGCGTGTAGGTAATGACTTGCACCGATTGTTTGGCGCGCTCAATGGCTTGCGTCAAAGGTTGTGCGTGTGTTTGTGGTGTTACCCAAAGTGGCAAGTCAGTGTTTTCGCAGGGCAACGCGAAGCCACAGGCGCTCGCGCATAGAGCTGCCAGGGTGTAAAGCCAAGTTTTCATGAGGTTTATTTCGTGAGGTTTGTGTGAGCATAGTAAACGACGCGAGCCTTGCGCTGTCAAGTTTGGTTTGTTTTTCGCGACGGTGATTACTTTTACACCGTCTTTTGGTAGACTCTGCTCTCCAGTGTTTTGGGCGGTTTTATGCATCATCTCGATACAGTTACCTTTACCTTGTTTTTGATTTTTTCAGGTGCCGCGATCATTTCAACAGCAGCATTGTTCACGCGCCAATCGATGTTGGTCGCCTATATTGTGTTAGGTGCGCTCTTAGGCCCCTTTGGTTTTAATATTTTGAAAAAGGTGGAGATCGTTCAGCAAACCGGCGATATTGGCATCATGTTTTTGTTGTTCTTATTGGGTCTAAATCTTCACCCTCAAAAGCTTGTGCAAATGTTTTCAAAAATGACCTGGGTGGCCTTGGCGAGCTCTGTGGTTTTTGCGCTGATTGGTTTTGGGCTTGGTGTGTTGTTTGGCTACGATGTGACGACGTCTTGGGTGATCGGCTTGGGTATGATGTTTTCGAGCACCATTATTGGTTTGAAGTTATTGCCTACAACGGTGCTGCACCATCAACATACGGGTGAGGTCATGATTTCCGTGCTGCTTTTGCAGGACATTATTGCGATTATGGTGTTGATGATTCTGGAAATGGTGTCCCAAGGCCATGTGTCGTTTGGCCGGATCAGTTTGTTTATTGTTGCGCTACCTTTGCTCTTAGTGTTTGCATTTTTTATGCAGCGTTTTGTCTTAATTAAACTTTTAGCTAAGTTTGATCGCGTGCATGAATACATTTTTTTGCTGTCCGTGGGTTGGTGCTTGGCCATGGCGATTCTAGCCGAGGTCTTGGGTTTGTCTGCCAATATTGGCGCGTTTATCGCAGGTGTAGCCTTGGCGGCGCACCCCATCTCGCAATATATTTCGGAAAACCTAAAACCCTTGCGTGATTTTTTCCTAATTATGTTTTTCTTCTCGATTGGTGCGCAGTTCGACTCGCATTATTTGCCTGAAATTTTAGCGCCTGCCATTTTGTTGGCCATCGTGATGCTGGTGGTCAAGCCTTTGGTGTTTCGTTTTTTGATCCATCAAGTCAAAGAAACCAAACCCGTGGCCTGGGAAGTCGGTGCCCGCCTAGGGCAAGCCAGTGAGTTCACCTTGTTGCTCGCCTACTTGGCGTTAAGTACAGGCCTAATTTCAGCGCAAGCTTCCTGTCTAATTCAAGCAGCAACGCTGATTACGTTCATTGTTTCATCCTACGTCGTGGTCTTGAGGTATCCCTCGCCACTGGCATTCTCTGATAAACTGCGTAGAAACTAAACTGGCGTCGATAAACTATGCAAAATCTTCCTGTAGCCTGGGTTGAAATGCGAAGCATTGAAAACCCGGAAAATAGAAACCCGGATTATCGCCCCTTCGGTGCTCAATCCAGCCTACATTTTATGGCTAATGTCATTGCGAGCGAACGCCAGTGAGCGCGGCAATCTGGTCCATTAATCTTGGGATTGCTTCGTCGATTCGCTCCTCGCAAAGACGGTTGCTACGTCCAACTTGGGGGCTATTATGGAGTTGATCAACGGTTGGCTGGATGGCATCAAGCATCAATATTCTCCAAACTACGATGCGCGTGATGAGCGTCCGACACTGGTCGTGATTCACTGTGCCAGCTTGCCCTTGGGTGAATTTGGTAACGGGCTGATGGAGAAACTTTTTATGGATGAAATCACTGCGAAGACCCATCCAGAGCTCGCCCACTGGCTTGCTGGTCGTGTCTCGGCGCATGTTTGGATTGATCGCCAAGGCGAGCTGACTCAGTTCGTCTCTTGTGATGACAAAGCCTGGCATGCGGGGCGCTCAAGTTTTAACGGGCGTGAAGCCTGCAATGATTTTTCTATTGGGATTGAGTTGGAAGGCTGTGATCATTTGCCGTATACTGACGCACAGTATGTCAGTCTCAATGCAGTGTTGAAGGCGCTCAAGGCGGTGTACCCCATTAAGGCCGTCGTGGGGCATGAGCATATTGCGCCGGGGCGTAAAACAGACCCGGGGCCGTTGTTCGACTGGTCTCGCGTCATTAAGTGATAGGAAGTGTATGCGTTTTTTAGTATTAGCCGTTGCTTTATTTTTAGAGAAAACTTTTTCATTAAGCCAATGGCGTAAACGCTTTTTTGTGAACTCCTTATACCTTCGCCGCGCTGAGACGGTTTTTTCAAAATACGCTTTTTATCGAGGCTATATTGGCGTGTTGTGTTTGGTGGTGCCAGCGGCTGTAGTCGTTTTGCTGCTTGAGATTCTCATTTTTCGCAACCTGCATGGGCTTTTGTTACCTATTTTTAATTTACTCGTGGTGATGTACTGCTTGGAAGGCTGTGATTTTCGTTGCCAGTATTCTTTGGATACGCAGATGGAGAAAAGCCAATATCAATTTACCCTGATTTTTTGGTTTATGCTGTTGGGCGCGTTCGGTGCTGTGTTTGCCCGCTTATTACAAACCTTGAGCGAAGAGGGCGATCATCGTTTGCGTGAGGCTGCCAACCGCCTGTACGCCTATTTAGCCTGGGTGCCTTCGCGCCTGCTGAGTCTAAGCTTTGCATTGGTGGGTAATTTCAGTGAAGTGTTAAATCGATGGGCGGCTGATGCAAAATCTGCCGGTAATCACGAGCTGTTGTGTGCTAGCGCGAGCTTGGCGATGAATGAGCAGTATGAAACAGTTAAGTTATCGCAGTTAGTGAACCGAGCCTTGTTAATTTGGCTTGCGGTTTACGCGATATTAATTTTGATATAGGAGAAAAAGATGACAACAAAAACACCGATTACAGTGGCCTATGGTGACGGTATTGGCCCGGAAATTATGGCCGCTACACTGCGCATTTTAGAGGCTGCGGGTGCGAACATTGCGCCTGAAGTGATTGAGGTTGGTGAAAAAGTCTATCTTTCTGGTAATACCACCGGTATTCCGCAAGCAGCCTGGGATTCATTGGCGCGCACACGTGTGTTGTTAAAAGCGCCAATCACGACGCCACAAGGCGGCGGCTACAAAAGCTTGAACGTGACCTTGCGAAAGTCTTTGGGTTTGTATGCGAACGTTCGCCCTTGCCGTTCTTTGTCGCCGTTTGTGCCGACAAACCATCCTGATATGGACTTGGTGATCGTGCGAGAAAACGAAGAAGACTTGTACGCCGGTATTGAGCATCGCCAAACCGATGGCGCTTATCAATGTTTAAAAATTATCACACGTGAAGGTTGTGAGCGCATTGTGAAATACGCGTTTGAATATGCTCGTAAATTTAATCGCAAAAAAGTCACTTGCATGATCAAAGACAATATCATGAAGATGACGGATGGTTTGTTTCATCAAGTGTTTAAACAAATTGCGCCTTTGTATCCTGAAATTCAAACGGACAGCATCATTATTGATATCGGCACCGCGCGCTTAGCGTGCAAGCCTGAGTTGTTTGATGTGATCGTCACGGAAAACTTGTACGGTGATATTATTTCCGATGTGGCGGCTGAAGTGGTCGGTTCTGTCGGTTTGGCCGGTTCTGCGAACGTCGGCGACAAGGTCGCGATGTTTGAAGCGATTCACGGCTCTGCCCCAGATATCGCGGGCAAGAAAATTGCCAACCCATCGGGCTTGCTAAACGGCGCGATTCAGATGCTGATTCATATCGGTCAGCCAGATGTCGCGGCGAAAATTGAAAATGCTTGGTTAAAAACCTTAGAAGATGGTATTCACACGGGCGATATTTACAATGAAAAGTTAAGTAAGCAAAAAGTGGGTACGGATGGATTTGCTGATGCGGTGATTGAGCGCTTGGGTCAGGCGCCTAGCAATTTCGAAAAAGCGCAGTATGAATCTAAATCGTGTGAGCCAGTGCAGTTGCCTGTAGCGCCTATGCAAGAAAAACGCTTGGTGGGCGTGGATGTGTTTATCAATGTGAACATGTGTAACCCAGAAGCTTTGGGCGAACAGGTTTCATCTTTGGTGAGCACGCTACATTTGAAAATGATTTCTAATCGTGGTGTGAAAGTCTACCCCGATGGCCAGGCTGAAACACATTGTTCGGATCACTGGTGCTGCCGTTTTCAGAAAGACGAGTCTTTTTCAACGATTGCGCCACACGATGTGTTAAGCGTGATGCGTGAGTTGATTGACGGCGGTGTGGATGTGATCAAGTCAGAGAATCTGTATTTCTTTGATCAAGATCGTGGGTTTACGTTGGCTCAAGGTGAGTAAGTGAAACTGGATTTTTTCGACTATTCTATTTCGAACCCGAAGCATTAGGGCCTGTTTATAATTCATTTTTGCAAGCGAAAACTGAGGGGGTTGAGACCAAATTGTTTATTATTCGAGGCGAATAGCCAGTCCTATTTAACGAGAAGAATGAACAAATTGGACCAACTTTACTCAGTTTACAGCGTGAAAATGAATTATAAACAGGCCCTAAGGGCTTTGCTTACTTTTTTAAAGCAAAACACTCCGTAGGCTAGCACTAAAAATCCGCATGATAGTAACAGTGGGCTCATGGCGTTATAGAGTGTGATCCAGCCCGCTAAAAATCCCGTGATGGCAAACGCGAGCGACAAGGCAGAGTCGCTTACGCCCATCACGAGCCCCTGTTTATTATCTGCGTTCTCATTTGAAAGCAGCGTAATTAGTGTTGAGTAAACATTCGCCGTCATAATGGTCACGGGAATGGCTAGAAGGCACTGCTGCCAAAGTTTATGTGCAAAAAATGCGAGCAACAAACTGACGATGCCTAGCCACAAACTGAAGCTCAATAATTTTTTGGGTTTTAAAAGACGTGCGCAAGCGCGCAGTACAAACATTAAGCTCAGTGAAAGCATTAAACCAATATAGGTTGAGAAATAACCGACTTCGCTACCATCCAAGTGAAACGCTTGCACGGCGGTCACGGCAATGCCCTGGTAATACAGGCTCCAGCTGAGTTCAAAGAAGAAAAAAATTGTGAGCAAGTGTTGATTAGGACGATGGCTTAGAAATTGCTTTAAGCTTTTTCGCAAAGGGATGTGGGATAAGTCGCTGTGTGTTTCTTTCAGGTAAAACACTAATAATAAAAAATTAAGCGCGGTTAGGCCGGCTGCAGCATAAAATGGGGTGCTTAAGCCAAACCAGTGCACATAGTGTGCATTGGATAAAACGCCGCCGAGTAGGGGGCCTGCTAGTAAGCCTATGGTCATGGCGAGCGCGATTACGCCAATGTTCAAAAGCTTTGCTGTACCGCTTGAAATATCGGTCATGGCGGCTTGTGCAACAGCTTGGCTGCCTGTTGTGAAGCCGCCGATGATGCGCGCGATGATCAGCAGGCTTAAACTCATCCAACGAAAGCTGATGACGTACATCACATACGCGATAAAGGTGCCGAGTAAGCAATACCCGAGTAGGGTTTTTCGGCCGAAACGATCCGAGCAATAGCCTACAATGGGTGCGCCAAAAAAATACGCGAACGGCGGTAAAAATAAAATAATGCCAAAGAGTATATGTCGCCGCTCTAATGATGCATGCGCGCCAAAGATGCTGGCGCCGGTTTTGGTGAGCAAAGGGGCTAACACGGGCAGTGTCATGCCAAAACTCATGCCGTCGATGATGATTAATAGAAATAGGGGGATAATGCTTTTCGCATGGTTCATAAAATTCTCCTCATACCGTTCCGTTCGGATACAGTTGGTGTTGGTCATTATAAGCGTATTTTTGAGAAAGCCAAGTTGTCTTAAAGCTTGTGTGGCACCCAATAGACAGGCGGGTTTTTGTGGAAGGGAAGGCAGGCGGGCTTATTCGCTCTCGCCAAAGCGATTATGAATTAGCGCTTTCACGGCGCCAAAAGCCGCTTGCTCATCGTCACCTTCAACTCGCAAGGTGAGTTCTGTGCCGCAAGGAGCGCCTAATAACATTAGGTTCATAATGCTTTTCGCATCAGCGGTTTTGTCGCTTCTGATTAGTTCGATTTTGCTATTGAATCGTTGACAAGTGTTAACCAACACATTGCTCGCGCGAATGTGTAGGCCAAGTTTGTTAATCAGGGTGATGCGTTCTTCAATCATTCAATGACTACATCGGCTTGGCAAAGTGTGAGTAGGCGATAGGCCTCCTCAATGCCGTGGGTGTCATTGAGCTGGGCAATGCGCGTTTGGCATTGAAAGCATTCAGCCAGGCAGCTCAAGACGCTGATGTGTTCTTGTTTGTTGTTTTCAGGCATCACTAAGCCGAACAACATGCTGACGTTGTGTTCATCATGGTTGTCAAAGGCGATGGGCTCGTGCAACTTGATGAAGGCGCCAATGGGTCGTTCAACCTGAGCCAGACGCGTGTGAGGCACGGCAATACCTTTGGTGATCACAGTGCTGCCCAGGCGCTCTCGGGCTAGAAAACCATGAAGGATGTCTTGGTGAGTCACACCCTCCAGGTTTAAATCTTCAGCAATCATTTTGCTTAAAAGCTCAAGGGCACGCTTTTTGCTGCTGATGTGGCAGTCCACCAACACGCGGTGTGGGGAGAGGATATCTTGAATTTTAGTCACGGTGTTTGCTGATCTTTTCTTTATGCTCAACGACTTGGCGATTCAAAATCTTCATCATTTCATCGATGGATTTGTACATATCGTCAGAGCTGGCTTTGGCGTGAAATTGATGGCCAGGCACGGCGATAGTGATCTCTGCGATATTGTCGAGTTTTTCAACATGAATGGTCATGTGTGCGCTGGTGATGTGGTCAAAGTGGCGCTGCACTTTTTCAAAACGTTGATTGGTGTGATCCTTGATGGCATCGGTTACGTCGATAGTGTGGCCAGTGAATGTGATGTGAGTCATTGTTGCTCTCCTTGTTATCGCTACGTGGGCCGATTATAACAAGCTTATTTGCGGCCTGTCACTCATTCTGTTTTAGAGTTCAGTTTCAAAATAAAGCGCCGTATTTTCTTGGCTTAATTTTGCTCATCTAGGGCTGCGGGTTGAGCTGAGTTCCTTAACTTTTTTTGTTGTTTGACTATTTCTGATTTCACCGGGTTCAAGCGATGGGCTGTGTGGGGCGCGCTTTAGATCTGAGTTGTCGTTTGAATCGCTGGGGATATCATCAAGATTCAAATCGACGCCACCAAGACAGCATGAGTTCAGCCGTTTTTTGCCCAGTAGTCCGTTTTGTGGGTATGCGACGTGCATGAGTGGGCTTGGCGGCGGCGCCGGGCGTTCGTGCTCTCTTTGCCTTGTGTCTGGCTTGAAGGCTTGTGGGTCGATAAACGCCAATAGTGACTGACTGTTCTCTTTCGGTTCGCTGCTGCAGAGCTCACTGAGTTGCTGGCCTAGGCTAGCCCATGTTTCGTTGCGTGGTTCAATGTTTGCCAATCTTAGGGCTCTGGTGATGAGGGGGGAGAGGTCATCTTGTGAGAGACCGCTGATGAGTTTGTCTTCAATTATCGTATTGAGGTTGAACAGTACGCGGGTCATGCTGCGGCAGTCTAGTGTTTGATTTGGCCTGTAATTTTCGGCTAGAGTTTTTATTAACGCTTTGGGATTGTGTACTTTCTCGTTACGGTATTTTAACCATAAGAGAAGTAAGTGGGATGCTTTGACAGGATGGGAGTTGCTTATTAGTTCTCTTGTGGGTAGGTCGTTTAAAAACAGCAGGTTTTCATGGTGTTGTGGTTTTTTGCTCGCTATGAATATGAAGATGTCGCATAGGTGCGAATAAGTCTGAGTATCTATGTCGCCAGTAGGCCTGTTCAAGAGAAGGCGGTTAATATAGGTCAGCACCTGCTTCACATAGGCCGTATTAATGGTTTCAAGCGGTTCGGGTTTATTGCCTTGAAAGCGCTGAATGTAGTGAAACAGCTGGTCGGTGTGATGCTGGGGATTGGGTGTTTGATAAGTTGGCATAAAGTTGACTCTTATTGCTTTATTCTGGTCCAAAATTATACAGATATTAAACCAAAATGAAAAGAAAAACGAGTTTAGGGATGCGCTCTAGATCGCAAACTGATCGCCCAAGTACACATCGCGCACTTGCTGATTGCTGAGGATGGTGTTGGTGTCGCCTTCGCAGAGAATTTTACCTTCGGACATAATATAGGCATGATCACAGATATCTAAGGTTTCACGCACATTGTGGTCAGTAATCAATACACCAATATTTCGCACTTCACACAGGTGGCGAACGATTTGTTTGATGTCGATGACTGAGATGGGATCAACGCCGGCGAAGGGTTCGTCCAGGCAAATAAATTTAGGATCGCGAGCCAGTGCGCGGGCGATTTCGACACGGCGGCGCTCACCGCCTGAGAGTGTCATGCCGATGTTGTTACGAATATGCGTGATGTGAAATTCTTTGAGTAAGTCTTCAAGCTTTTCTTGGCGTTGCTCGAGTGAGAGTTCTTTACGAAGCTCCAAAATGGCCATGATGTTATCGTGTACCGATAGTTTTCTGAAAATAGAGGCTTCTTGCGGCAGGTAGCCCAGGCCTTTGAGTGCGCGTTTGTGAATGGGTAGCTTGGTGATGTTTTCACCGTCGAGTATGACATGGCCCTGGTCAGCTCCGACTAGACCCACGATCACATAAAATGCGGTGGTTTTGCCAGCACCATTCGGGCCTAAAAGGCTCACAATTTGGCCGCTTTTGACGTTGAGCGATACCTCGTTGACCACCGTGCGGGCGGCGTAAGATTTGTTGATGCTATTAACGACTAATTCACTCATAGCCGGACATTCTAAAGGAGGAATTGAAATTTGGCGATGCTTTTCTGTTTGGGGGCTGAGTTTTTAGCGCTTTTGAGCTATGCTTGCGCCCAGGTCTTTGGAGGCGATTGAGAACGCTATGCTGTTAAAACTTGTGAACATGAGCTTGCGCTATGCCGATCGAATTTTGCTCGATGGCGTGAATCTGCAAATCGAAAAAGGCGATCGTTTGTGCTTATTGGGCCGTAATGGTTCGGGTAAATCCAGTTTGTTGAAAATCATTACCGGCGAGGTTCAGCCGGATGCCGGCAATATCGAAGTAAGGCAAAATATTCGGATTGCAGCCCTAGCCCAAGATGTGCCGCGCGCACAAGACGCGAGCGTGTTTGAGGTGGTCTTGCAGGGGTTTGCTGAGGCTGCGCCCCTATTAACTGCGTATGAAAAATTAAGCCGAAACTTGCAGCCTGAGCGCATCGGCGAGTTTGAAAAACTGCAGCAAGCCATCGAGGCGAATGATTGGTGGCAGCTTCAGAACAAGGTTCAAACGGTGCTTTCACGTTTGGGTCTTGATGGCGAGGTGAATTTTTCAGGTTTATCGGGTGGCTGGAAGCGCCGCGTGTTGCTGGCGCAAGCCTTGGTCACCGAGCCGGATATTCTTTTGCTCGATGAGCCTACCAATCACTTGGATGTGGCGGCGATTGAATGGCTAGAGAGTTTCTTGCAACAATATCAAGGCGCGGTGTTATTCATTTCGCACGATAGGCGTTTTTTGGAAAAAGTGGCTAATCGCATTGTCGAATTGGATCGCGGGCATTTGCACGCTTACCCCGGCAGTTACCCAGCTTTTTTAGCACACAAAGAAGAGTTTCTGGCGGCGCAAGAATCTGAGAATGCTAGGTTTGATAAAAAATTAGCGGAAGAAGAAGTGTGGATTCGCCAGGGTATTAAAGCCAGAAGAACGCGCAATGAAGGGCGTGTGCGCGCCTTGAAAGCGATGCGTGAAGAGCGCACGTTGCGTCGTGAGCGACAAAAAACGGCAGCACTTGCGATTGATGCGGGCGATAAGTCGGGCAAACTTGTGATCGAAGCTGAGCATGTCAGCGTAAGCTACGATGAGGTGAAACCTATTGATAACTTTAGTTGCAGAATCATGCGTGGCGATAAGATTGCCATCATCGGCCCTAATGGTTGTGGTAAAACGACACTCTTGAAAATTTTACTCAAAGAGCTTGAAGCAGATGCGGGCACTGTGCGCCACGGCACACAGCTTGAGATTGCGTACTTCGATCAGCTGCGCGATCAACTTAATTTAGATGAAACCGTGCTGGATAATGTTGCCGGCGGTAGGTTGTTTATTGAAGTGAATGGCAAAAATCAACATGCCATTAGTTACTTGCAGGACTTTTTATTTCCCGCTTCGCGCGCCATGCAGCTCGCGAGAGTTTTGTCGGGCGGTGAGCGCAATCGCTTATTGTTGGCAAAGCTCTTCACAAAACCTGCGAATGTTTTGGTGTTCGATGAGCCCACTAACGATTTGGACATTGAAACCCTGGAGTTGCTGGAATCATTGCTGGTGGATTATAAAGGCACCGTGTTGTTAGTGTGTCACGATCGCGCTTTTGTCGATAATGTGGCGAGCACGGCGTTTGTGTTTGAAGGCCATGGCAAAGTGCAAGAATACATTGGTGGGTATACAGAATCGAAGCAGCAGCGTGCGGTTGAGGCAAAAAAGATTGCAGAGCCCAAGTCTGTTGAGAAAAAGCCAGTCCAAGCTAAAACGAAACTGAGCTATAACGAGCAGCGTGAGCTTGAGCAATTGCCTGCTGACATTGAGAGGCTCGAAAATGATATTGCTTCGCGTCACGAAGCCATGGCGCAAGCTGATTTTTATCAGCAGCCTGCAGATACACTCGTTAAAGCCAGCGACGAGCTGAAAGCACTGGAAACACGTTTGGCTGAAAAGTACCGGCGTTGGGAAGCCTTGGATCAATAGGCAACGTCCCTAAAGTCGTCGCCGGTTTTCAGGGCCGCATGCATAAAGGATTTGGCCCCACTTTGGCGAGCAGTCAGCACAAGAGCATAGCCGAGACTACAGGCTCGGCGAAGCGGGTGAGCGAGACAAGGCGGGGGCAAATCCAAAAGCATGCGGTGCAAACGCGGCGGGTATTTAGTCCATCACGTGCTTGGGCGAGTTTTTACTGCTGACATGATATTTAGCATGTGCTTGAGACAAGAAATCCACTTTGTCTGTTTTAAGGTTTGCAATCATGCCCACGGCGTGGATCACAGAGCCTTGTTGATACACGACGACAGGGGCTTGTGTTTTTGCGAGTTGCGTGTCCGGGTAGTAGTTCAGTGTGGATGTTTGTATCTCGGTTTCTTTGCTGCCGGGGCCAGGCAGTTGTTTGATCACGACATTATCTTGCAGATGCAGGTAAGTGGCTTGCGGGTTTTTTTTGTTTTCATAGTAGTCGCCGAAATTGGCTGTGATGCGCCAAGGCACATGTTGTTTGTCGTAAGAGAAAAAAACCGGTGAGGTTAAATGTAGCTTGTCTTCTTTTGCATAATGATCAACGGTGGGTGAATTCACTTTGCTTTTGAGCTGGCCATCTGTATTGGTTGAAAAGCCATGCGTTTGAGTCATATACCAATCGGGCGGCTGTTTTTTATTGGCTTCGTTTTTTAGCTTGGATGAGCCGCTGGTGGTCAGTAGATCGCGTGCGGCGATGAGTGTGAGCAGGGCGAGTGCAATGACTAATGTGATACGGCGCCAGCTCATACGATGTAGCCTCGTGTGGCTAAGTACTGTTGGATGACGGTGTCGTAGTTGTTTTGTGCGTGCAAAATCATTTCACAAGCTTCTCTGACAGCACCGTGGCCACCCGCGTTTTGAGTGATCCATTGTGCATGTTGCTTGGCAAGCTCACAAGCGTTCGGCACGGTAATGGCAAGTCCTGACAGTTGTAAGCAGGGGATGTCGGTTAAATCATCACCCATGTAGGCGCACTCATTGGCTGAAAGATTTAAGGTGTTTTGTAAGGATTCAAACACCGGTTTTTTGATGTCTTGTCCCATGAACACGTGTTTAATGCCAAGCTCTTGTGCGCGCTTTTCCACCATGGCTGAGCGACGCGCGGTGATGAGCGCGACGCTCACACCAGTCTGCATCAGCAGTCGAACACCCATGCCATCGTGCGTATGAAAGCGTTTAAGAGTTTCTCCAGACTCGCCGTAGAGTAAGCTGCCATCTGTAAGGATGCCATCAACGTCTAACACCAGTAGCTTTATGTTTTTTGCAAGGGTTAAGTCGTTATGGCTCATTTACACTACTCCTGCGTGAAAAAGGTCGTGAATGTTCAGCGCACCTACGATGCGATTTTTTTCATCGCAGACGACAAGCCCTGTGATTTTGTGAGATTCCATCAGTTGAGCGGCTTGTGCAGCTAGCATGCCGCTTTTGGCAACCACGCCACCTTGTGTCATCGCTTCTTGGATGGGGGTGGTTTTTACGTTAATGTCTTTGTCGAGCGCGCGTCGTAAGTCACCATCGGTGAAAACGCCCAACAGTTGTTTATTTTCGTCAACCACCGCCGTAAAGCCAAGTTTCTTGCTGCTGACTTCTAAAATGGCATCGATCACTTTGGCTGAGGGTGAAACGCAAGGGATGGTTGGTCCGGTGTGCATGATATCGTCAACGCGCAACAGTAGTCGTTTGCCTAAGTTGCCACCAGGGTGTGAGCGTGCGAAATCTTCTTTGGTGAAGCCGCGAGCGTTGAGCAAGGCAATGGCCAGCGCATCGCCCCACATGAGCGCGACCGTGGTGCTTGATGTGGGTGCAAGGTTGTGAGGACAGGCTTCTTTGTCGACATGGCCGTCAAGATGCACATTGGCATGTTTTGCAATACTCGAGTGCGCGTCGCCTGTGATGGCAATCATGGGAATGTTAAATCGTTTAATTAAGGGTAATAGCGTGATGACTTCAGGCGTGTTACCTGAGTAGGAAAAAACCAGCACCACGTCTTGTACGGTGATCATGCCAAGATCTCCGTGGCTGGCCTCACCGGGGTGCACAAAAAAAGCCGGTGTGCCGGTGCTGGCCAATGTGGCAGCCACTTTGTTGCCAATATGACCTGACTTGCCCATGCCTAGTACAATGACACGCCCTTTGCATGCCAGCATAAGTTCGCAGGCGCGGTCAAACGCGCTGTCTAAGCGTTCAGGCAGGCTGTTGGCGGCCTCGAGCTCTGTTTTGATGGCTTGTAAACCAAACTCACGAAATGTCATGGGGTGTCCTGATTCTTTTGTGGAAAAAAGGTGTCTTTTTTCAATCATGAACGCTAATATACCAACTTTGGTTTGGTTTATTAAGTCAATTCTTTAGGGAACGTTTTTTGTGACAGACGGGGGTAATATCATTGAGGTCAAGGACTTGACCTTTAGGCGTGGGCGGCGAAAGATTTTCAACCGTATTTCCATGGTGATTCCTCGCGGGAAAATTATTGCTGTTATGGGCCCAAGTGGTACTGGTAAAACGACCTTATTGAAGCTTATCGGTGGACAATTGGCTCCTGAGCACGGTCATATTCTATTCAATGGTAAAAATGTCCACGAGCAATCGCGCCACGATTTGTTCGAGCTTCGCAAAAGCATGGGCATGTTGTTTCAAAGCGGCGCCTTGTTCACCAATTTAAGCGTGTATGATAATGTGGCTTTCCCTTTGCGCGAGCATACGAACTTATCCGAAGCCCTAATTCGCACGTTGGTACTCATGAAATTACAAACGGTGGGTTTGCGCAATGCGCGATTTTTTATGCCGAATGAATTATCAGGTGGTATGGCCCGGCGTGTGGCATTTGCGCGCGCGATTGCGCTCGATCCTGAGGTGATCATGTACGATGAGCCTTTAACAGGGCTGGACCCGATCTCGATGGCCATGCTGTTACGCTTGATGAAAAAAATTAATGAGACCTTGGGTTTGACTAGTATTATCGTTTCACATGATGTTAAAGAGGTCGCAGGTATTGCTGACTATATTTACGTCTTGTCTGAGGGTAAAGTCATTGGCGAAGGTGATGGCCAGACGATGTTGAAAAGCAACAACCCTGAGGTGAAACAATTTATGCACGGCTTGCCCGATGGCCCGGTGCCGTTTCATTACCCAGGCTGTGAGTATTTGCGTGACTTGATGGGGGATGAAATATGACCTTTGTCGAGAGTTTGGGCCGCATGGCAATTTATTTTTGCTGGCGTGTCGGTGTAGCAGGGCTTATTCTTTTTCGTTCGATTATTCGAAAGCCTGACTTTAAACATGGTTTTGTTGAGTTAGTCGGCCAGCTGTATTCCGTGGGTGTGTTATCGCTTGTGATTATTGTGGTCTCGGGTTTGTTTATTGGGATGGTGGTTGGCCTTCAAGGCTATAATACGCTCGATAAATTTGGCGCCACACAAGCGCTGGGCCAGCTTTTGGCTTTAAGCGTGGTGCGCGAGTTAGGTCCTGTGGTTACAGGTTTGCTGTTTGCTGGTCGTGCAGGCTCTGCGCTTACTGCGGAAATTGGTTTGATGAAGGCGACAGAGCAATTGTCCGGCATGGAAATGATGGCTGTTGACCCTTTGCATCGCGTCATCGCGCCGCGTTTTTGGGCCGGCTTTATTAGTATGCCCTTGTTGGCGATTATTTTTTCGGCCGTGGCTATTTATGGCGGTTATTTGGTCGGTGTAAAGTGGTTGGGTTTGGATGCCGGCTCGTTTTGGTCGAACATGCGAGGCTCAGTGGCATTTGGCGCCGACCTGATGAATGGGGTCGTCAAAAGCATTGTGTTTGGTTTTGTGGTCGTTTGGATCGCCGTGTTTCAAGGGTATGAGTGTGTGCCCACTTCAGAAGGCATTGGCCGTGCCACAACACGCACGGTGGTGTTTTCATCACTCGCTATTTTAGGCTTAGATTTTATATTAACCGCAATGATGCTCGGGGGCTGGTAGCATGCAAAAGCAACGTGTGACTGAAATGGTCGTGGGAATATTTATTATTATCGCGATTTTGTGTTTTATTTTTTTGGCGTTTAAGGTCAGCGGCTTGACGTCTTTTTCGCATGCCAATACCTACAGGGTGAAAGCTGAGTTTCAAAACATTGGTGATTTGAAAGTGCGTGCGCCAGTGACCATCGCAGGTGTGGCCATTGGCCAGGTTTCGCACATTGATTTAGACCCGGAAACCTATCAAGCGGTCGTGACAATGAAAATTGCTCAGAGAGATCAAATTCCTGTGGATTCGACAGCGAATATTTTCACGGCAGGTTTGATTGGTTCTAACTATGTGAGTATTACGCCAGGCTTTAGTCCGGTGTTTGTTAAGAACGGCGGCAATATCTTGCGCACGAACCAAGCAATGATTTTACAAGACGTGATTGGTCAGCTACTGTTTAGTTTAAAGGGCGGTGATGATAAAGCCGATGATAAAGCGAAAGCATCGACATCAACAGTGAAGGATGGGGTAAAATGAGACGTTTGAAAAAAATTATTTGCACAGTGTTGTGTGGCTTAAGTGTCTTAGGATTTTCGGCCACGCCTAATCCGACCACTATGTTAAACACTATGACTCAGCAATTGTTGTCATCGTTAAAGCAAAATCGCGCCAAACTCAAAAGCCATCCGACCTTTGTTTACAGCTTGGTCGATAAGATTTTATTGCCGCATGTCGATAAAGTCACAATGGCGCAATCAGTGCTGGGTCGACAAGGTTGGATGCGGGCTACGCCGGCTGAGCGCAAAGCCTTTACGGATGAATTTACCAACACAGTCATTCGCACGTATGCATCAGCACTCAATGCGTATACCGATGAAACGGTGAAGTATTTTCCGATTCGCGGTGGTTATGAAGGCAAGCAATTTGTGCAGGTCAACAGCCAAATTGTGCGCCCGGATGGTCCGCCAGTGCCAATCATCTACAGCATGATTTTAAAGGGTGAGGCTTGGAAAGTGTTTGATATGAATGTGGAAGGCATCAGTCTTTTGCAAAGCTTCCGTTCGCAATTTTCCGCACAACTGTCACAAGGCATGAGTGTGGCGAGTATTATTTCAAACTTGAAAGCACACAATCAAAAAATTGGCGTGAAGAAATCATAATCTATGGCTGAGTTAAGCTTTGACAACAACACGCTGTCGCTCAAAGGCGATATCACTTTTCAAACGGCCACCGCGTGTTATGAATCGGGCCTTGCCCATTTTCAAAAAGGCCGGGCCTTAGTCGTGGATTTCTCTGGGATCGAAAAAGTCGACAGCTCTGCTTTGGCTGTTTTGCTCGCCTGGCTTAAAGAGGCTAAAATCCGCGAGGTCGCGCTCAGTTATCGCGCGCTACCCGCCTCGCTTAAACAACTTGCCGCCTTGTGCGAGTTAACCATGGTGTTTAATACGCTCTATACCTAAATATCTAACGCGCCGAAAGACCTCCTCATTATGCAACAACGCCCCTTTGTGCGTGTCCTGCGCCGAAAAATGCCCCCGTTAAGAAAAGCATAAGAAAAGTATGGCATACTGATTTCAAACGCCAAGAGGATAATAATATGCCAAAACGTAGGGTTAAAGAGAAGAAGGCTAAAGAGAATAAGGCTAAAGCACTCGAAAAAGAAATCAAGGCACTTAAGCCTGCTTTTCACAAGTGGGCGAGGGCGATGTGCCGGCATAACGCTGCTGGAGACCCCACGCACTGGACCGCCACGCCTCGCCCTACTGCGGACTTGGCTGTTGTAGCCATGCTGGAAGCTTTTTACGCACTTCAAACTGCCTTGTCAAAGGCTTTGGCGGCTAGAGAGGATACTGAGCAGAATATTGAACAGAATGCTCGTTCAGCCCCTGGTAATCCCCCTTCCTTCGAGACACCCATTGGTTTTTGGAAGCCGCCAAGGCAGAAGCTCTCAGCGATTATGAAGCTCCCAGCGATTGAAAGGACAGCAGCGTTTGCTCAAGAACTGTATGATCTTACTCAACAAGCAAGCAGGCTCGCCGGACAGGTTGCTTCTGAGGGCGTTAACACGGAAGAGCAGCGTTCTGCTATTTCCGATGCGCTGACTGGGCTGATTAATTTTATGGAAGAGGCCGTTGAGCCTGCACGCAAGGCCCTCGATTTCATGAGAGATTTTCTTTTGAAAAGTGTCGGCAATGTTCAAGCGCGTAGCAATGCTCAACCACCGTCCACAGCCGTTGCTTTAGAGACACCTGCCGACGCGCTGTCGAATAATGATGCTCGTCTCGCTGGGCTGCTTGCAGAGGCTGTGACGACGCTCAGCGCTCTGGCTGACCAGCTTGATGATGATGGCGTTGTCTCTGAGACGATGCGTGCTACTGTTAAACAAACCATTGCTGATATACGCTGCTTCCATTTGATCGCTTTTGGTTATTTGCCAGAGGTTTTAGCTGCCCCTGATCGTTTGGCGCTTCAGGCTAGTCTTGAGGCTCAGTCTGATGATTCTTGCGATAATCCGTTCAAACTGCTTAAAGCTCACATTACGAACTTCTCAAGGGAAGCGCTTAAGCTGTCTATGGCTCATCTTCCTTCTGCTCTTGATCCTGATCTTGAGCCTGATCTTTCTGCTGCTGTTGGAGATCAGAAGTTTATGGGGAGGTGTCTTCTTGTGGCTGGGGTTTTTTTGGGTCTGAAGAGTTCTCTAACGAGTTTTCAACAGGCGAGTTTTCAACAGGCGAGTCTTCTGCAGGCTGATAGCGAGGCCGCCGCGAGAGCCTGTGACTATGGTAGCGATGACGATGACAGTGATGATGCCTCCTCCCAGGCGCGCAGCAATGGTCAACCACCACCGTCCACAGCCGTTGCTTTAGAGACACCTGCCGACGCGCTGTCGAATGATGCTCGTCTTGCTCGGCTGCTTGCAGAGGCTGTGGCGCTCAGCGCTCTGGCTGACCAGCTTGATGATAATTTGTTTTCTAATGGCGTTGTCTCTAAGGTGCGTACTGCTGTTGCACGAGCCATTCAAGCCATTAATGATATATGCCGCATCCAATCGACTGGTCCTGTGTCAGCTGTTCTAGCTGACCCTGGTCTTTTGGCGCCTCAGGCTCGTCTTAAGCCTCAGTCTGATGATTCTTGCGAGGATCTGTTCAAACGGCTTGAAGCTGGCGTTACGAGGCTTTCAAGAAAAGCGTTTGAGCTGTCTAAGTCTAATACTCCTTCTGATGTTGATTTTGCTGAGCGCTGTCTTCTTGTGTGTCAGGTTTTTTTGAGTCTGCAGCGTTCTCTACATAGTCTTCTGCAAGCTGAGCTAAACGCCACGAAAGTCTGCATTGCTGCCCTCCACAGTGCTGCTGCCCATGCTGCCCGCCGCAGCGAGGACGATGACAGCAATAGCGATGACAGCGATGATGACTATGACAGCGATGACGATGACAGCGATGACGATGACAGCAATAACGTCGGCAGCAATAACGTCGGCAGCCCCCTTAATAAGAAGGGTGCCTGATTTGAATCGCAAGAGGCGTTTGCCAGAAACGACTGAGTCCGCGTACAGGTGGTATTGTAAACTGCAAGAGGCGTTATGGCATCTCTGCGAGTGCTTCTGCCGCGAGAAAAACATTGATTGTATGGGTTTAGCAAACCTATTCTTTGCTCGAAAATCGCGTACTGTTTATTGGCCAGGATTTCCTGTTATTTTACTCTTTGGTTTTTTTAGGGAGATTGAGTGGTGGATTCGCGCAAAACGCGAGTTGCAGCGAAGCGATCCAAAAGCTGTCAATGCAGAGCTTAAAATAAGTCTCGATGCTTTATATGCCTCATATACCTCTATCAGGAAATCTAGACTGAGTAAGGAGCAGAATTTCTTTTTAATGGCTTTCGGGAATAGTTATCAGCATAGGGTGTATACAGGTAATGTACCAGTAGAGGGTTTTCCCGCTGCCTTGTTGGAGTATATCGGTACAAGAGCAGTCGTGTACGCGCAGAACGAATGGATTATCACATTGATTCGTGACCTGGAATGTAATGTTTTACCACCAATGAAGAGCACAATAGAAATTGTTTTGCCCGTTCTGCGCGACTTGAAAATAGCTCTCGATGACAAGAAGCCTTGGGTGATAAATGCTTTAGCTAAGCTTGTGCCTACAAATATTCTTCTCTTGCAACACTTAGTAAGAGACGGGCGTATTGATCTTCTTGAAGCAATGCAAAGCTCACTCCAAAGTGACGAAGCAGGAGAGGAGTTTCGCTTAATCCTTCAATCAAGCCAGAATAGCGCGGGCGTAACGTTGCTTGGCTATGCAATTGTAGAAAAAAACTTTTTGATGATCCAATGGCTGCATAATAAGGGGGTTGATTTTCGTGCGTTAGTTGATTATCAATATGGGCTGGATGCGTATGCCTTGGCTGTAGAGGAGGATGCGGCTAATGTTTTGCTGCAGTTATTGCGACTCCAGCCGACAAACTTAGAATCAGAAAAAATCGAAATAGCAGCGCCTACCGCGCCCGCCTCGCCACCTGCGGCCAGTCCTTGTGACAGAGTGCTGAATCCTTTTCCTTTGGGTGATGATGGTCCATTCAGACAAGAAGCGAAACCAGCGGGTAGAAAGTTTGTTAACGTAACGCCAATAGTCACGTGTAGAGCTAAAACAAAAGCGGTCATGGACGCGCTTGATTCCTTTCTTTCTACCTGTAAGCCTAGCGGCAACTTGGTGGACTTACTAAGAAAAAAGGGCGTAATTAAAAAAAAATTATCCGAAATGCAAGGCTTACTGGCTGAGTTTATTGCTGTTTCCGTGAAGGACACTGGCGCAGAGACGGGGGAATTTATACAGCGCGTAGAGGACTCTGTTGAGACAATTAAGGAACGGCTGAGGCTTGTTTCAGAGCAGGGGGAGCTGTGTAAAAAGAAAATTAAGAGGCTTTGTGCCAAACTAGCCGATCGTCGAAAAGCAGTCGAGGATACACTGCAACCCTTGGATGCTGCTATACGTCAAGCCAAAACCAGGCTGCCTACGGAGGAATGCGATGTTGTCCATTTTTCACCGATCAATATTAAGGCGAGCCAGGACTGCTTTTCTGAGGGTTGCGTGATCCTCCAAGAAGAACTCACCCAGTTATACAAGGTAGCAGGCAATACGCGCCAGTATGCGGACCAAAAAGCCCAGTGTAACCTATGGCATGCTAGGGTTGCGTCGCTTATTGAAGCGGCCAACACTATTGCTCGAAAGATAACTGAGCAGAAAGAAGAAGCGCTTAGAAAAGCGTTGCATGAGCGCGAAGAAAAACAAAAAGAAGCAAAGCTCTTAGAGGATTTATTGGGTATTGAAGGGCAGTTAAACACAATCTCTCAAGATCTTTTAACCTATCAGCAGCAGGCGAGCAGCAAAGCTGGTCTGAAACGTGGCGATAAAGCAGAGCTGGACGAGTTGAATCAAGACGTGCGCAGGTTGGAAGCAGTGCTCGAGCAGCTTCCAGTAGTCAATAAAAAGCCAATTTTGGACATAAGGGCTAGGATAGCAAGGCAGCTCAGTAACATTAAACAGACGCAAATTAAGACGGGTGAGGCTGTCTGTGTGTTGCTTGCTAAAAAGACTGCGGCACTAGAAGCTGCTTACCACGATATCGATGCATTGCTTGCGAGATTAGACAAGTTTGGGAATACAGATACAGTAAATCTCACAACGCATCTTTTTGATCAGATTAAAAGCGAGTTAAAAGAAGCCAGTGAGTTGATTAACTATATTGCAGAATTTGGTGGGTTTGAAGACCCTTCTCAGGCAAGTGCTCGTTTAGAAGCAATGCGCAAGGCCCTCTTATTAAGGAGGCAACAGTGTACAGCTGCACAACCATCCAGCGCTCAAGCAAAAGCGGCTCAATCGGAAGTGCCTCAACCGGAAGTGCCTCAACCGAAAGCAGCTCAACCGAGAGTGTCTCAACGGAAGTCATCAAGGAGGCCACCGTGTACAGCGGCACAACCATCCAGCGCTCAAGCAAAAGCGGCTCAGCCGAAAGCGACTCAACCGACGTCATCAGTGGCTCAGTTTTTTGAGCCCCGTCCGCAAGCTAAGCGAGAAGAAGCTGAGCGAGCCCGCACTGTACAGAGCGAGATAACGGCATTTGAGCGCTCTCTAGTTAAATTAATTGACTCTCAAATAATTGACTCTCAAAGCTGGGGGGAGATTGTTTTGGAGGCGAACCGCTTATTACAGCTTGTTGAGCAAGCGGCGGGGAATGCTTTTTTAAAGAAGGAGGCAATGGACGAGACAATCCGTCGCTTGGAGGAACTGATCGCCAGCATAGCTGAGTTTAGTGAGGAGGCTGCCCCTCCTGCACAAAGCAAGACAAGCTAGGGGTTCTCATCCTTGGCTTTGGTCTTTTTTATCCTTGTGTTAGCATGAGCGAAATCGAGTTGAGAGTGAAAATATGACTCAAAAAATCCAAGCCGTGCGTGGTATGAACGATATTTTGCCCAGTGAAACGCATCGTTGGCAGGCCTTTGAAGCGATTGTGCGCGAACACTTAGCACACTATGCTTACCGTGAAATTCGTTTTCCGATTGTTGAAAAAACGGCGTTGTTTAAGCGTGGCGTGGGTGAGGTGACGGATATCGTCGAGAAAGAGATGTATACCTTCGACGATCGCAATGGTGAGAGTTTGAGCTTGCGTCCGGAAGGCACGGCAGGCTGCGTGCGTGCAGCCGTTGAACATGGTTTGTTGCACAATCAGATTCAACGATTATGGTATATGGGCCCTTTGTTTCGTCATGAGCGACCGCAAAAAGGGCGTTATCGTCAATTTCATCAGGTGGGTGTAGAGGCTTTTGGTATGGACTCGCCGATGATTGATGCTGAGCTGATTGCATTGTCGGCCAGCCTTTGGAAAAAACTGGGCATCGCAGAGTCGGTCACATTAGAAATCAATACCCTTGGCAGTTTTGAATCACGCCAACGTTATCGTGAGAAATTGATTGCGTATTTTTCAGGGCATATAGATGCATTGGATGAAGATAGTCGGCGTCGCTTGCAAAGTAATCCTTTGCGGATTTTAGATTCTAAAAACCCTGATATGAAAGCGGTGACTGTAGGTGCGCCGAAAATGCTTGATAGCCTCGATGAAGCATCGAAAGTTCATTTTGATCGGGTTTGTGCGCTGCTGGATGAGTTGGGTATTACCTACACATTAAACCCTAACTTGGTCCGCGGTTTGGATTATTATTGCCACACGGTGTTTGAGTGGACAACAAATGAATTAGGTGCACAAGGTACTGTGTGTGCCGGCGGGCGCTACGATGCTTTGGTTGAGCAGCTGGGTGGGCGTGCGACCCCGGCGGTGGGCTTTGCCATGGGCATTGAGCGATTATTGTTGCTGTGCGAATTGGGCGATACCTCGCCTGCGCCCGAGGCTTATTTTTTATTGCTCGGCGAGTCAGTTCAGGCGGCAGGCCTCACGATGGCTGAGCAATTGCGCTCAAGTGGGGTTCCTATTCAAGTTGACTGCACGGGCGGCAGCCTGAAATCTCAGATGAAAAAAGCCGATGCCAGTGGTGTGGCGTATGCGCTCATTTTGGGTGAAAATGAGCTTAAAGCGGGTGAGGTCATTGTGAAGCCTTTGCGCGATGAGGGTAAGCAGAAGACAGTTGCGCTGTCGTTGAAACCGTTGCTTGAAGCCATAAAGTGCGTATAATGGGTCTGTTTTTGAACAACAAGGATGCGAGCATGGATGTTGAGCAACAGTCACTGAGCGGTATGTCGCTAGCAAAGGCCTTAATAGATGCAAGGATTGCGCAGGGTTTGTCCGAAGAAGATGTGGCCAATGAATTACGCATTGCTACCTCCACGGTAAAAGCCATTGAAGCGAATCACTACCCCCCTGAGAAAATGGATGTTTACGTTAAAGGCTATATTCGTGGCTATGCTAAACTGGTGCGCGTGCCACTAGAATCCGTTGATCATCACCTTTCTGACCTTGGTGTGCTCGATTGCCCGCAAGCCGCACCTGTGCATACTTTTCGCTATGATAAGTCCCGCCAACGCCGTAAGCCTATGAAGTGGGCAACGTTTGCCATGTCTGGTATTTTGTTGGTCATGGTGATCAGTTGGGTCCAGTGGCAGCGTTCAGCGCCTCTCGGCGCTGCTGCAAATGACTCGGCGAGCTCCGCGAGTCTCGTCCTGAGGCAATCGGCCAAACATCAAGAATCCGCGTGACTTCAAGCCCTTGGTTTGACATAATGCCGGCTTGATTTTTCCTTAAAAGAGCGCGGTATGTCTTATTACACAACGGATGCGGAGCAAAAAGAAAAACTCTTAAAGTGGTGGAAAGAATACGGTTGGGCCACTATTTTAGGGGTTGTTTTGGCCGTTGTTATTGTTGTGGGTTGGCAGGTCTATCGTCGGCATCAGCTTCACCAGGCTCAGCAGGCTTCATTGGTTTATGCTACCATGATGAGCAGCAGCTATGCGCATGATCTTTCCTCGGCCAAGTCGGCTGCAAACGCTTTAAGCACGCAGTATTCAGGCACGTCCTATGCGGATATGGCCCATTTGTGGCTCGCTGCTCAGGCGGCCAACGCTAAGCACTATCAGCAAGCCTTAAGCGAGCTTAAACAGGTTTCGGAGCATGGCCATATGAAGGCTTTGCGACAAATCGCGGTGTTGCGTGAAGCCTCAATCCAGCTTCAACTTAAACAACCAAGCCTCGCGCTCAAGGCTTTAGACACTGTCTATGATAAAGGCTTTATTGCGCGCGTGAATGAGTACAAAGGTGATGCGTATTGGCAGATGAATCAGCCAGAGAAAGCCAGGGCGCATTATCAGCAGGCGGTTGCGCAATACCAAAAAGCCGGTGTGCCAGCGCCAGCGGTGGCAATGAAGCTTGCCGGTGTGCCCAATATTACGCCGCATCACCTAAACACTACGGGGTCTAACGCTTAATGAACATTTTAATTCGTCTTGCTGTTATCGTTTTCGGTGTGACCTTGTTGTCTGCCTGCAGTTCTGATGCGGATAATGCAATGGCGCCTTCGCCGTTGCAGTCCTACACGCCGAGCGTTCAAGCTGTGACAGCCTGGAAGACTGGTGTCGGTAATGGCAATGGCGGTTATTATTTTCGCATGCGCCCTGCGGTACGCCATGGCGTGTTGTTTGTCGCTAGTCGCAATGGTGATGTGAGTGCAGTCAATGCAAAAACAGGTCGCACTTTGTGGAATGAAAACATTGGCGCGAATATCACCAGTGGTGTGGGTGTTGGTGGTGGTAATGTGTATGTGGGCACAGATAACGCGCGTATTGTGGCGCTTTCAGCACAAGACGGGCATTTGGTTTGGCATGCGCCTGTGACCAGCGAAGTCTGGGCTGCGCCTGAATATGCACGAGGTATTGTGCTTGCGCACACCATCACGGGTAACTTAAGCGCTTTTTCGGCTAGCACGGGCCATCTGATCTGGCGCTATGACGAAGCGGTTCCTAGTATGACTTTGCATGCAGCCAGTCAGCCAGAAGTGGCGGGCAATACGGTTGTGGCCGGTTTCTCTGATGGTCATTTGGTCGTGTTGAATTTGCAAACAGGCAATATGCTTTGGCAGCAGCAAGTGGCTTTGCCACGAGGCAATAATGTGATTGATCGCATGGTGGATATCACCGTCGACCCGGTCGTGGTCAATGGTGTGGCTTATGTGGCAACGTATCAAGGTCGTGTGGCGGCCTATGATTTGGATAAAGGCCAACTAATTTGGTCGCATAAAATTTCATCGTATGCCGGTATTACCGCAGATCGCCATCAAGTCTATGTGACCGATGCCGATGGTCGTGTGTGGTGCTTTGATGAAGCCACTGGGGCGGTGGCATGGCGCCAAACCGCCTTAAAAGGCCGACAGCTTACAGGTCCGGCGTTAATCGGTCAAAGTGTTGCCGTGGCTGATCGTTATGGTTTTGTGCATTTTCTTTCGCGCTCTAGCGGCAAGCTTCAGGGGCGTGCGCCGATCAGTGCTGATGCTATTGCGCAGCCCGTGGCCGATAACAGCCAATTGTTTGTGCTAGGTACAAACGGCACGGTCTGGTCTTTTGTGTTGAGACCCTTTAAGGCTTAAATCCTATGTTGCCACTCATTGCTATTGTCGGTCGTCCTAACGTCGGTAAGTCCACGCTGTTTAACCACATGACACGCTCGCGTGATGCTTTGGTTGTCGACCAGCCGGGGGTGACGCGCGATCGTCACTACGGTGAGGCGCGTTTCGAAGGCAAGCGCTTTTTGCTGGTTGACACCGGCGGTATCGGTGAAACACCTGAAGGCGAAATTGATGAATTAATGCTGGCGCAGTCTTGGCTTGCAGTGCAAGAGGCCGATGTGGTGTTGTTTATGGTCGATGGTCGCGCCGGTGTTGTTGCGGCTGACGAAGAGATTGCGCGCAAGCTTCGTGAGTTGAATAAGCCGATGCATTTGGTGGTGAATAAAACTGACGGTATCGACGAAAACGTTGCGGCTTCGGACTTTTATGCCCTAGGTATTGGTGAGCCCTTGGCTATTGCTGCTAGTCATAACCGTGGTGTGCGTGGCCTTTTAGAGATGATCACGCAGAATTTTGAACAAGCTAGTGATGAGCCAGAAGAAACTGATGGTCGAATCCGTATGGCGATTATTGGTAAGCCTAATGTCGGCAAGTCGACCTTGGTTAATCGTATGTTGGGTGAGGAACGGGTGATTGTGTGTGATATGCCAGGCACCACGCGCGACAGCATTGAAATTGATTTTGAGCGTCAAGGCGAAGAGTACACCTTGATCGACACAGCCGGCGTGCGTCGACGCGGTCGCATCAAAGACACGGTTGAGAAATTTTCTGTTGTGAAAACCTTGCAAGCGATCGAGTCTGCCAATGTGGTGGTGTTTGTGTTTGACGCACAGGATGGCTTGTCTGAGCAGGATGAGCGCTTGTTAGGCTTTGTGCTTGAGACCGGCAAAGCGTTGGTGCTTGCGGTGAATAAGTGGGACGGCATGGAAAGTGATGAGCGTGATCGCATCAAATCTGAAATGCTGCGTCGTTTAGAATTTGTAGACTTTGCCCGCAAACACTTTATCTCGGCATTGCATGGCTCAGGTGTCGGCAATCTTTTTGAGTCGGTGCAGGAAGCCTATCGCTCGGCCATGCGTCAAATCACTACGGCTAAGGCCACGGAAATATTGCAAGACGCCATCGTGCAACATCAGCCACCGTTATCTAAAGGGCGACGCATTAAAATTCGTTACGCACATTTGGGCGGAAAAAATCCTCCTATCTTGGTCTTGCACGGTACACAGCTTGACGCGCTGCCTAACACTTACCAACGCTACTTGATTAATTTCTACCGTAAGCGTTTGCACCTGGTTGGTACACCCATCAAGCTTCAGTTGAAGTCTGCAAAAAACCCTTACGTTAAGTAGAGAGATTTATTCTCGATCATGGCCTTGTTTCTGCTTCACGCCTGAAAAAAGCTTTGATAGAATCCAGACTTTAATGACCGATATGAGGGGAACAATAATGTTAAATGAATTACAACGCTTAGAAGACAAAATCCTAGCCTTGGTCGACGAACTTGAAAAATTGCGTGGCGAAAACCAACAGCTTCGTGCTGAAAGCGGCGAGCTTAAACAGCAAAATACCAACGAAAGTGAAAAGCTGCGCGGTATCTTGAGTCTACTTGAAGGCGTGGAAACGCAAGGTGCTTAAGCGCTGCTTCTCAAGAGAGTTCTATTTTTGGCAGGTTTCATGTTAGCATGCCTTTATGGGCATGACACGTTACCAACAAGCTAAGCGTATCACCTTATGGGGCATTGTGATCAATGGCTTGTTAAGTGTGATCAAACTCATCGTCGGTTTTTTCGGGCATTCTCAAGCCCTGGTTGCTGACGGTGTGCACTCCCTATCAGATTTATTCACCGACGCCATGGTGCTTTTGGCGACCCGCGCGGCCAATCAAGCGCCGGATGAGGCTCATCCCTATGGTCATGGGCGATTTGAAACGGTGGCGGCTGTCGGGCTTGCCATTGTTTTATTGTTCGTTGGTGTGGGTATTGGTGTTAGCGCCATAAAAAGCATGGTCACGGGCCACGCTTTGCCTAAGCCTGATATGTGGGTGTTAATCGTTGCGCTTATTTCAGTGGTGGCCAATGAATTTTTGTTTCAAATCACACTGCGCGTGGCTAAACGAATTCGCTCGGAATTGTTAAATGCCAATGCCTGGCATAATCGAGGTGATGCCTTGTCATCCTTGGTGGTGCTCATTGGTGCGCTGTTGTCGATTGTGGGATTTCATTGGGGCGATGCGATTGCTGCAGTGATTGTGGCCGCTTTGATTGTTAAAATGGCGCTCGGGATGGTGTGGCGCAGTCTTCGTGAACTTGTGGATACGGGTATCGACGATGAGCTTCGCGAGAAGATTTATCAAGCGGTTTTAAAGGTTAGCGGTGTGGCGGCTGTGCATCAGTTGAGAAGCCGCTTGCTAGCTGGCGAGGTTTATTTGGATTTACACGTGCAAGTTGCACCCCTGATTAGCGTGTCGGAAGGGCATTTTATTAGCGAAGAAGTGATGCGTATGCTGCGTGCGAAATTTGATCACGTCAAAGATATCACGGTGCATATTGACCCAGAGGATGATAACGTCGCGCTTGCGACCAATGCAAGAATGCCTGATCGCAAGGTCGTTGAAGCCGTGTTGCATCAAGCTGACTCGAAGGCTTTTGCTCAAGTCTCGTACAGTGTGTTGCATTATTGGCATGGCGAGCTGTTTGTGGTGTGTATTTTAAAGCCGGATGCTGTTGTGGTTAATGAGAGCAGAGCCCGCTTTGAGGCGGCGCTGGCTAAATGTTACACACCTGTAAAAGTGGCTTTTTTATCAGAATCACGTCTTTAAAATCCCCTTGCATTTGGCTTTGGGCTTGCTACAGTATGCCTTTCCACTCAAGGGCAATTCCATGATCAAAACTTTACTTTCCATGATTAAAGAGCATGAAGCTAAATACTTGGAGCTTCGTTTTTGTGATACTGTCGGTGTTGAGCACTTTTTATCAGTGCCAACCAACACTGTCGATGAAAACTTTATGGAGAATGTGAAGTTATTCGATGGTTCGTCTATTCGTGGTTGGCAAACCATCGATAAGTCCGACATGATGTTGCGCCCGGATTTAAGCACCGTCTTTTTAGACCCGTTCGCTAAACTGGCCACATTGGCTGTGCGCTGCGATGTGTTTGATCCTTATGCGAATAAGCCGTATCTGCGCGATCCACGTTCTATTGCGAAACGCGCTGAAGCGTATTTGAAACAAACCGGTATTGCCGATACGTGCTATGTGGGTCCTGAACCTGAATTTTTCATTTTTGATGATGTGCGCTGGCATGTGGGGATGGCCACAGCATCTTATCAAATCGATAGCGAAGAGGGCGCTTGGAATTCGAATGCTGAATACTCTTATGGCAATATGGGGCATCGTCCAGGTGTGAAAGGCGGTTATTTCCCTGTACCGCCGGTCGATTCTTCGCGCGACTTCCGCGCTGAAGTCTCAGAAGTAATGCAGCATTTTGGTATCACGATTGAATCACACCACCACGAAGTGGCCACTGCAAACCAAAACGAAATCACAATGGCATTCGATAGCCTGGTGAAAGAGGCGGATAACTTACAGTTGTTTAAATACGTGGTGCG
Organism: Gammaproteobacteria bacterium CG11_big_fil_rev_8_21_14_0_20_46_22; assembly: GCA_002796245.1. Classification (NCBI taxonomy): domain Bacteria; kingdom Pseudomonadati; phylum Pseudomonadota; class Gammaproteobacteria; species Gammaproteobacteria bacterium CG11_big_fil_rev_8_21_14_0_20_46_22. The sequence goes on from PCWT01000064.1 coordinate 67,013, forward strand.
CAATGTCGCCCATGAGAATGGCAAGTCAGCCACGTTTTTACCTAAGCCGCTCAATGGCGATAACGGCAGCGGTATGCACTGTCACCAATCGTTGGCCAAAGACGGCAAAAATATTTTCGCCGGCAAAGAGTACGATGGCTTGTCAAAAGAAGCCTTGTATTACATGGGCGGGATCATTAAACATGCTCGTGCTTTAAATGCTTTCACGAATCCAACGACCAATAGTTACCGCCGTTTGATCGCCGGTTACGAGGCCCCAGTGGTATTGGCGTACTCGTCGGCAAACCGTTCTGCAGCGATTCGTATTCCGCGCGTGCATTCTGATAAAGCACGTCGTATCGAAGTCCGTTTCCCAGACCCTATGGCGAACCCTTACTTGGCGTTTTCTGCTTTGTTGATGGCAGGCTTAGATGGCATTAAAAACAAAATTCACCCAGGCGAAGCACAAGATGAAGATTTGTTTGCTTTAAGCAGTGAAGAGTTGAGCCAATGCCCGACAGTGTGTCGCTCGCTCGAGGAAGCCTTGGATGAATTGAATGCAGACCGTGAATTTTTGCTAGCGGGTGATGTGTTTACCAATGACATGATCGATGCCTACATCGCATTGAAACGCGAAGAAGTGGATCGTGTGCGCATGGTGCCGAGTCCGCAAGAGTTTGCTGAGTACTATAGCCAGTAAAGCACTCCAGATAGCTGCATTTATGACTCGCTGCCCAAAGCTTATGCTGGGGCAGCCTGTTCGCGCTCGCCTATTCCTTCGTCCAAGGCAGGCGCGTGAGTGAGCACCCTCTGGCGTTGTTTTAACGCCCATCTGGGTTATCTTTGCTAGCTTCCGCAAAATTCCAATTGCCGCCAGGCTTCGTAAAGCACCAAGGCGGCGCAGTTTGAGAGGTTTAAGCTGCGCGTGCAAGATTGCATAGGGATGCGCAAGTTGGCTGTAGGCTGTATCGCTGCGATCATTTCATCGCTTAAGCCAGGGCCCTCTGATCCGAAAATAAACGTGTCACTCTCTTGAAAATGCACTTCGCTGTAGACCGTGTCGCCGTTGGTTTCGACAGTGAACAAACGTCCAGGTGGTTTTTTTAAAAACGCGTCTAAATTATCGTGGTGTTGCACGCGCGCAAATTCGTGGTAGTCAAGCCCTGCGCGCCGCAGTTGTTTGTCGCTAAATTCAAACGCTGCAGGATGAATAATGTGAAGATTTGCTCCGCTGTTGGCGCATAGGCGAATGATATTGCCTGTGTTGGGCGGTATTTCAGGCTGGACTAAGGCGATGTTAAACATTTAATTGTATAAATAGTACGGATTGTGGTACTGCAATGTTTGTTTGATCGTGTTCGGGTTGTCCAGTTCTGTGTTGCGCTTAATCAAGTACGCTTCATGTTGCAAATAAGCATCGCGTTGGAAAACGTAAGGGTCGATGGCCGCGCTGTCGTACACATCTTGAAAGCCTAAAAGCTGCACGCGCTCGTCCAGCAAGTCCCAAGCATAGAGACCTAAGCTTGCATACCAGGGGGTGATGTAGCCGTAGATCGTCATATAGCGAATGTTAATGGCGCCACCAATCATGCTTCTGACCGTACCGGGTCCGAACACGGGTAGTACAAAATATGCCGAATCAGACCAGCCCCATTTAGCCAGCGTTAGGCCGAAGTCTTCTTCGTTTTGCATGAGGCCAATATCGTGAGCCGGATCGTACAAGCCTGCGATACCCACGGTTGAGTTTACCGCAAAGCGCCAGCCGTCTGATGAGGCTTGGTAAAAGTTGCCTTGCAGTACATCGTTGATCACTGCTGGGATATTGCGCAGATTCTCAAAGGCGTTGTGGATCATGTGGTTTAAAGGCTTTGGCATCACGCGGTCATAAAACGTAGCCACCGGTTTGGCGACGTATTTATCGAGCTTGGTATTAAAGCGCGTCATTGAGCGATTGTACTGAATGTAAGGGTCGTTGACTTCGTGGGTTTGTTCTAGTGAATCATTATGCACAGTCACAGCCTCGGGTAGGTTGAAACCACCGGCGTAAGGATCCGCGGCGGCCGCTTCTACTGCGGCGTCACTGGTGTGTGCGGTTGACGTGGTGACTGCGGTTGTTGCAGGCGCTGGCGTCGCAGGGGTGTTTGCAAAAGCTGATAGGCTTAAACTTGTTAGAAAAATCAATCCAATGCGACGCATGTGTTCAGTCCCTTTAAAATGTCAAAACAGTCTACTATTCAACGTAGGCTTTTTCAATAATCACGTCTTCAACGGGTACGTCGTCATGACCACGACGTGAAGTGGTGCTGACACCTTTGATGATGTCAACCACGTCCATGCCATCGGTTACGCGACCGAATACGCAGTAACCCCAGCCGTGCATGTCTTTGCTTTTGTGGTTCAAAAAGTCGTTGTCTTTGACGTTGATAAAAAACTGTGCCGAGGCAGAGTGCGGGTCCATGGTGCGTGCCATGGCGAGTGTGCCGCGCAAGTTTTTGCCGCCTTTGTCGGCTTCATTTTCAATCAGTGATTTTGTGGATTTCTGTTCCATGCCAGGCTCAAAGCCGCCGCCTTGCACCATGAAGCCATCAATCACTCGATGGAAAATCGTGCCATTGTAAAAACCGTCTTTGACATACTCTTCAAAGTTTTTAGCAGTGACGGGTGTGTTCTCGTGGTCGAGTTCGATTTTAAGGGTGCCTTTGTTGGTTTCGAAAATGATCATGGCTTGCTCCTGGTCGTTGGCCTGTTTAGAATGCGAAGCAGTGTAACAGCTCTTACGAGTTCTAGGAAGATTGAATGAAAATCGCGAGTTGGAATGTGAACTCTCTCAATGTTCGCCTGCCGCAGGTGTTGGATTGGTTAAAAGCCCATCAGCCGGATGTTTTGTGTCTACAAGAAACAAAAATAATTGATGAAAAATTTCCTCGTGAGGCGATTGAGGCGGCGGGCTATCACGTCTCGTTCACGGGCCAGAAAACCTACAATGGTGTGGCGACGCTGTCAAAACTGCCCGTGGATATGCTCGTGTTTGATTTACCGGATTTTGACGATGAGCAAAAGCGTTTTTTGGCCTGTACCATCGACGGCGTGCATGTGGTTAATGTGTATGTGCCCAATGGCAGTGAAGTGGGCTCGGATAAATATGATTACAAGCTAGCCTGGCTGCGTGGGCTTAAAGCCTATTTAACTAAAGCGCTTGAGCAGCATGATCGAGTTGTGGTTCTGGGGGATTTCAATATCGCCCCCTACGATAACGATGTGTATGATCCTAAGAAGTGGCGTGATGTGGTCTTGGTGAGTGCGCCGGAGCGTGAGGCTTTGTACGCTTTATTTGACCTGGGTTTTCACGATAGCTTTCGGCTTTTTGATCAGCCGGATGAGCGTTACAGTTGGTGGGATTATCGCACGCGCGCTTTCTCGGGTAATCGCGGCTTAAGAATTGACCTAATATTGGTCAGCGAGGCTTTGAAGTCGGCTTGTTCGGAGGCTTTTATTGATATTGAGCCGCGCCATCATGAGCGCCCCTCGGATCATGCGCCTGTTGTTTTAAGGCTTGACTCAAAATAAGCTTTTGGGTATGATCACGCCCATATTGAGAGAGGTATAACAACGATGCGTGAAAATATTCATCCAAAATACGAATCTATCAACGTTGCTTGCAGTTGTGGCAACACGTTTGAAACACGCTCTACTTGCGGTAAAGATGAGCTTCAAGTTGAAATCTGCTCTCAGTGTCACCCCTTCTACACAGGCAAGCAAAAAATTATTGATACAGCCGGTCGAGTTGATCGTTTCAATAAGAAATTTGCGGGCCTTGCTAAACGTAAAACCAAAACTGCTGAATAAGCTGTTTTGCGCGCTGTCTAATCACGTAATGTATCAGGAAGTCATGGATCGACCTCGATTTTACATGGCCCTTTGGGCTTGTTAACAGGAGTCACACGCATGAATCGATATTCAAACTCAAGTACCTCTCGCTCGCGAGTCTATACCTGGCCTAAATACTACGGCTGGTTTGTCGTCGCTTTGGCCGCGTGTTTTTATTGTTACGAATACTTTCTGCGGATTTCGCCGAGTGTGATGTCTGATCAATTGCGCCAGGCATTTCACTTGGATGGCGCAGGCTTTGGTAATCTTGCCGATTTCTACTATTACATTTATACGCCATTGCAGTTTTTTGTCGGCATTTTGATGGACCGCTTTGGTCCCAGAAAGCTTTTGTCGCTGGCGTGCCTTTCTTGTGCCTTGGGTGCTTTTTTGTTTTCAGCGAGCCATGTGTTTGCTCTGGCCGCTTTGGGTCGTTTCTTGATTGGTTTTGGCTCGGCCTTTGCCTTTGTGGGCGCATTAAAAATCGCCACTATTTGGTTGCCTAAGAATCGTTTTGCAATGGTGTCTGGTGGTATCACAGCACTTGGCATGGTGGGTGCAATGATTGGTGATGTCGGTTTAACGGCGCTCGTGGCTCATCAAGGCTGGCGTGGTACGATGGTCGATGCGGCAGTTGCGGGTCTCTGCTTGGCAGTGGTGTTATTCATTTTTATTCATGATAAAGGTGATGAGCACAAGCGTAGTATGACGGAGAAGATGGAAGCGACCTTTCCGTATTTGTTGCGCGGTCTTCTGCATGCCTTAAGAAAGCCTAGGATGTGGCTCTATGGCATTATTGGTACCACTTTGTATATGTCGTTGACAGTCTTTGCTGAGCTATGGTCTATCCCTTATTATCATGTGGTTGAACGTATCAGCCCAATTCATGCGGCTTCGCTTAACACCGCCGTGTTTTTAGGTTGGGCGGTCGGCGGCCCAATTTTGGGTTTCCTTTCTGATCGTATTCGTTCCCGTCAAAAGGTTTTGCTGATCAGCTCTGTTTTTGCTTTTTTTGTCAGCGTCTATTTGTTCGTGTTTCACCCGTATCTTAGTTATACGGCGATGTACACCACGTTGTTTATTTTTGGCTTGTCGACCAGCGCTCAGGTCTTGGTATTTGCGGCCGGTAAAGAGCTTAATAGCGAGAAAATGGCCGGTACCTCTATCGCCTTGATTAATGGTTTTGTGATGATCGGTGGCTTGGTCTTCCAGCCCTTGATTGGCTGGATTTTGGACCTGGAGTGGCACGGCAAAATGGCCCATGGCCTGCGTGTTTTCAGCGCCCATGACTACGAGCATGCTATGTTGGTGATACCTGTCTGCATGCTGATTTCAGTGGCATGCTGCTTATTTTTGAAGCGCGACCGAATATAAGCGCTTTTTTCACCTAAAAGCCTTCAAAGACAGTGGTTTTATTTCAGGGTTTTGTGTTACCATTTTCCTCCACGCGGTGCAAAGGGGCCGCGTTTTAGCAATCATAAGATAAAAGCGTAAAGGAGTAAGAATAATGAATAAAGGGGGTGGTGCTTCCATTCAAGATCCATTCTTGAATGCGTTGCGCAAAGAAGGCGTTGGCGTTGCCATTTACTTGGTTAACGGTATCAAATTACAAGGACAAGTAGAGTCTTTTGACCAATACGTGGTTTTCTTGAAAAACAATGTGACTCAAATGGTTTACAAGCACGCGATTTCCACGATTGTGCCGTCGCAAAATGTGTATGTACCTGAGCATGTTGAATAAACCAAAAGGTTTTTAGCGATTGTTCGATCGTCCAGATGCAGGTGAGCGAGTTCTGATTGTTCACCTGCAATTATCCCACGCCGTTTCCGGCGATTTATCAGAGTGTAAAATTTTAGCCGAATCAGCTGGCGCTACCGTTTTAGGTGAAATTACCGGTCGGCGTGATCGTCCTGACCCCAAGTTTTTTATCGGTTCAGGCAAGGTGAAGGAAATTGCAGAAGTGATCGAGGCGCAAAATATTGACCTTGTGATTTTTGATCATCCTCTAAGCCCTGCGCAAGAGCGCAACTTGGAGCGTGAGCTTAAATGCCGTGTCTTGGATCGCGCGGGTTTGATTCTGGATATTTTTGCTCAGCGTGCACGCACCCATGAGGGTAAGCTGCAAGTTGAGTTGGCGCAGCTGCAGCATTTGTCCACACGCTTGGTACGAGGTTGGACGCATCTTGAGCGCCAAAAGGGCGGGATTGGTTTGCGTGGCCCCGGTGAAACCCAGCTTGAAACCGATCGTCGCTTGCTGCGTGATCGAATTAAAATGATCCAGCGAAAGCTTGAGAAGGTCAGAATGCAGCGTGCGCAAAGTCGTCGCCTGCGCGAGCGAGCGGCTACACCTACGGTGGCGTTTGTGGGCTACACCAATGCCGGTAAATCCACTTTGTTTAATCGACTCACGGCATCGGATGTTTATGCGGCAGACCAGCTCTTTGCAACCTTAGACCCAACGCTTAGGCGCTTGAAGTTGCCGCATTTGGGCGAGGTGGTCTTAGCTGACACGGTGGGCTTTATTCGCCACTTACCCCATGACTTGGTGGAGGCCTTCAAGGCAACCTTAGAAGAGGCAGCCAGTGCTGATCTCTTGGTTCATGTGGTTGACAGCGCGCGCGCAGACTTTTACGACATGGTGGACACGGTGCATGACGTGCTCAAGCAAATAGGTGCTGATCAAGTGCCCGAGTTGATGGTCATGAATAAAATTGATTTGACGGGTGAGGGCGTGCACGCCGTTCGAAACCATGCGGGTGATCTGGATAAGGTTTGGTTGTCTGCTGTGACGGGTGAAGGTATTGATTTGTTGAAGCGCACGATGGCAGAGCGTTTGTCGGCGCACATTATTCACGCCTGCCTTCGCTTGCAGCCGAGTGAAGCGGCCATTCGTGCTAAATTGTTTGAGTTCGGTGCCGTTCAAAGTGAGACGATTGCAGCCAATGGCGACAGCCTTTTGGAGCTGCGCCTTAACAGTGAACAGTGGCGGCTTGTGTTTGCAGGGCTAAGTCGATAAAATCCGATTTTAAGCGATGGGACGTTTATGATTAAAAATGTTGTTGTTTTAGGTAGCCAGTGGGGCGATGAGGGTAAAGGCAAGGTTGTTGACCTTTTAACGCGTGATGTGTCTGCGGTTGTTCGCTTCCAGGGTGGGCATAATGCCGGCCATACCTTAGTGATCAACGGTGAAACGACCAAGCTCCGCTTGATTCCATCAGGCATTTTGCACGAAAACGTACGTTGCTTTATTGGCAACGGCGTGGTGTTATCCTTGGCGGCGCTCAAAGAAGAAGTGGGCGAGCTTGAGGCGCGCGGTGTTGATGTGATGTCACGATTAAATATCAGTCGTGCCTGTCCTTTAATTTTGCCCTACCACATTGCGTTGGATCAGGCGCGCGAGGCAGCCAAAGGTAAGGCGGCGATCGGCACAACCGGCCGTGGTATCGGCCCTGCTTACGAAGACAAAGTGGCTCGCCGCAGTATTCGATTTGTTGATCTGTTCGATGAAAAAACATTTGCTGAAAAGCTTAAAGAAAATATGCGTTTTCATAATTTCGTGTTGGAAAACTATTATCAAGTCGCGCCATTGCATTATGAAACCGTATTGGAAGAAAGCTTGGCGTTGGCTGAAAAATTTAGGCCTTTGGTGTGTGACGTCACCACAGAGCTGCATAAACTACGATCTGAAAATAAAGCAATTTTGTTTGAAGGTGCGCAGGGCACATTTCTAGATATCGATCATGGTACCTATCCTTTTGTGACCTCATCCAATACCACGGCCGGTGCGGCTTCTACGGGCACAGGTTTTGGTCCGTGTTATATCGATTACGTTTTGGGCATTGTGAAAGCTTACACCACGCGTGTGGGTGGCGGTCCGTTTCCAACCGAGCTTGAAGATGAAGTTGGTCGGCACCTCGGCAAAAAAGGTCATGAGTTTGGCACGGTCACAGGGCGTTCGCGTCGCTGCGGTTGGTTTGATGCCGTCATGGTTCGTCGCGCGATCGAGCTTAATAGTATTACAGGTTTGGGTATCATGAAGCTTGATGTGCTCGATGGTCTCGAGGAGATCAAGCTCTGTGTGGCGTACCGCTACGAAGGCGAAACCTTGCTTACACCACCAGGTGATGCCGAAATGTTGTCACGTTGTGAGCCTGTCTATGAAACGATGCCCGGTTGGCAAGAAGAAACGCGTGGCATTACGCAATACAGTGATCTGCCTGTGAACGCAAAAGCTTATCTGGATCGCTTGAGTGAGCTACTCGAAACGCGTATTGATATTGTGTCTACTGGCCCTGGTCGTGAAGAGACAATTATCATCAATAAACTTGTGTAGGCATGTCCGGGCGTTTGTGGCAACAACCCCTCCGGCAGTTTAAGGGGGTTGGCGATGCACTAGCCAAGCGTTTCGCCCAGCACGGTTTGCACACTTACTGGGATTTATTATTAGAGCTTCCCCTGCGCTACCAAGATCGCACGCGAGTCAGTGCAATTTCACGCTTGCAAGACCAAAACTTCGCGCTTGTTAGGGGCAAAGTCACCCATGCGGAAGTTTCAGGGTTTCGTAAAAAAATGTTCTTGGTGTATATTGCTGACGCATCCGGTCAAATGCTATTACGTTTTTTTCGTTTCTACCCAAGTCAGGTTCAACAATTTCAAGTGGGCTCTTATGTGCAGTGTGTGGGTGATGTTAAGCGTGTGGGCTTTCAGTTTGAGATGATTCATCCGGAGTATCAGTTTTTTGATCCAGATGCTCCGCCTGAATTATTCAAGTCATTAACGCCGCTCTATTCTTCGCATAAAGGCGTTCCCGCGAATCTGCTGCGTCAGTTAATTGAAAGCGTTGTTTTGTCGCTTCCTGAGTCTGATGAGTTGCCTGAAACGTTTAGGTCAGCTTATGGGTTAGGTGATCTTTATGATTTGTTCAGGCAAGCCCATAAGCCATTAGTCGGTATTGATAAAGCTTCATGTGATCGTTTACGTTATCGTTTGGCCTTTGAAGAGCTTCTGGCACATCAGCTAACCTTAAACAGTTGGCGTGCTGAGTATCAAGCTTTTCCGGCTAAAGCTTATGCGCCTGATGAGTCCATGCAAAAAGCTTTTTTGTCGCAATTAGCGTTTAGTTTAACGGCTGCACAGCAGCGTGTGCTTACTGAAATACACGGTGATTTGCTGCGTGAGTGTGCGATGATGCGTTTGGTCCAAGGTGATGTGGGCTCGGGTAAAACCGTGGTCGCAGCTCTCAGCGCATTGCCGGTATTGGCGGCAGGTGATCAGGTTGCGCTCATGGCGCCCACTGAGATTCTTGCTGAGCAGCATGTGCAAAAGTTTCAAGTGTGGTTTGAGGCATTGGGTTATCGCGTGGCTTTCTTAGCCTCTAAGCTCACGGCTAAACATAAGCGTGAGCAGCTTGCCGCGATTGAATTGGGTGAGGTTGATTGGGTGATAGGTACGCATGCTTTATTTCAAGATTCAGTTGCCTTCAAATCTTTGGGCTTGGTGATTATCGATGAGCAACATCGCTTTGGCGTTCATCAGCGTTTGTTGTTGCGGGATAAGGGTGCGCGCGAGGGGCGGGTGCCTCACCAGCTTATTATGACGGCCACACCGATACCGCGCACATTGGCGATGTGCGCCTACGCGGACTTGGATCAATCGATTATTGATGAGCTGCCACCTGGGCGAAAGCCGATTAAAACCGTGGTGCTGGATGAGCAAAAGCGTGATGAGCTTGTTGTGCGTATTCGCTCGATTGTTGAAAGAGGGCGGCAGGTGTACTGGGTGTGTACATTGATCGAAGCTTCTGAAGTCTTGGAGTGTCAGGCAGCACAAGATCGCTTTGTGGCTTTGTCTGAAAGCTTGCCGGATTTGCGATTGGCTTTGTTGCATGGCCGTATGAAGCCTGCTGAGAAAGCGAATATCATGGCTGATTTTGTGCGCGGCGAGGTTGATGTTTTGGTGGCAACCAGTGTGATTGAGGTGGGTGTGGATGTCCCGAATGCCTGCTTGATGATCATTGAAAATGCTGAGCGCTTAGGGCTTTCTCAGCTTCACCAGCTTCGTGGTCGTATTGGTCGAGGTGCGCACGAGAGTTTTTGCGTGCTTTTGTATAAAGCGCCATTGGGGAAAATCGCGAAGTCGCGTTTGCGCGTCATGCGTGAAACACAGGATGGTTTTAAGGTCGCTGAAGAAGATTTAAAACTTCGTGGACCAGGTGAAATGCTAGGCACTCGCCAGGCGGGTGAGGTGGGTTTCCGTTTTGCCGACATTGAAACGCATGAGGATTTGCTTTCTGATATGCCATTGATTGCCAGCCGTTTAGACAGTGACTCGGCTGCTTTATTGCTTGATCGCTGGCAAAGCGATAAAGCGAAATATGCTTCAGTTTAGAGTATGATATCTTCCTCAAAAAAACGCTTCTGATTTTTTCGATAACATTCTGTATTTGATTGTTGAGCTTAAGCCAGTAAGCTAAATTTATATTCTTCTTTCTAAGCAAAGGTCATGCGAATGACAAGCAGCAAGTGTTCAACACCATCGTTGCGAGTTTACAAAATGAGGAGAGTCTTGTGGGTAGAATGACAATGGCGCAAGAGTGGCGCTACGAAGGTCGGCAAGAAGGTCGGCAAGAAGGTCTGAAAGTCGCAAGTCGTAATGCTGCTTTTAACTTGTTCATGATGGGTGTGGATGATGTGTTTATCGCTCAAGCACTCGATTTGAGCATGAGAGAAGTGACCAGGCTTCGTGTTCAGTATCAGAAAAAATCCCACTCGGGCTAGTAGGCAACGTCCCTAAGGTCGTCGCTGGCCTGCAAAACAAGCAAAATCGGTGAAAATACCTGAGGCTTTTCGTTAAGTAGGTTCAATATTCGCCTCGAACCTTCAGGTATTTTTCCTCGATTATCTTATTTTTCGCTCCTGCCGAGACTTTAGGGACGCAGCCTAGATCTCATGAGGGTTTTTTTGCGGCGACCATCACGAACTCTTTGTCGGAATAATTTTTCAACCAGCGGTGCACAAATTCGTATGCAAAGTACCGGCTCTCGTTGATTTCAAAGCCAGCTTTTTTCAGTAGATGTTCCAGGGCTTCTTGTTTAAAGATTTGCATATAGTCAGGTGAGTGTTGATTCCAGGCTTGCTCACTCACTTCATGCGGATTGAATTCGCAAGGGAAGGTTTTGCCTTGTTTCACATTTTCATCGTATAGCGCATCAAAACGCTGATAGGTATTAAAATAGGGCGTGTATGCGCACACCCAAAGCGTGCCGCCGGGCGCTAGCCAATCAAAACATTTTTTGAAGCCTTCTGTAATCTCATCGGGCTTTAAGTAGTTGATCACATTCGCCATGAGGATGCCGGATAGACTATCTGCTGGGAATGATAGTTGATTGGGAAAGCGCTGTGTGGTCGTGCGAAGGCGTGAGTGCCATTCTTCTGGAATTGCCTCGCGCAAGTAGTCCAGATGCTCTTTATCAATGTCGCAAGCGGTGATTCGGGCTCTGTCGCTTAGAAGGGCTGCGCGTGTCGCTGCACCGTAGGCACAGCCAATGTCTAGCAGTGGTTTTTTGGCGGTTTTGGCAAGCTGGATAAATTGCCGCTCAGCGGGGCCAAAGTCGGTAAACATGACACCCATGCGATTTTGGGTTTTGATCATGCCTTTGTACCACTCCAGCGGCCAGGCAGGAGAGTGCTGATAATTAAGGTCAATGTCGACTTCTTTCTCGGGAAAGAGTTGGTCAAATGCGTTGGCAAGAAATTGTTTAATGCTCATCATGGCCTGCCTTCATCCTGAAACTATCACTATGCCAGGAAACAGGCAGCCAGACAATATTCAACCACTCAAGGGATGCTGTAAAAAGGGTCGGGGAGTTTGTAACCTCGGTCTGCATAGCCGCCTAGGCTATCGCTGTATTGATCGCCCATCGACAAGACGATGTCAAAGCCCTGCTCTTCGATGAGCTTGCGTGCGTGTGCTTTGTAAGGAATGGCGGAGGGTTGATGATAGCTCATTGGTTTGAAGTAAATACCTTGCCAGTGATGATAGCCGGCGTCTTTTAAATTCAAGACGGTGGGTTTGCGTAAATTACTTCGTCGTCCAGTGATGAAAAATACAGCCACGCCGTGATTGATGGCAAAATCATAGAGTTTACGCACAGGTTTGAGTGCTGGATCATTGGCTTGGCAAATATGTTGACTGAATGGTTTAGATGCAAAGCCAAAACTATCGCTTTTCATGTAGGGGTAATTGGATAGTGTGGTTTCATCGATATCAAAAACAATCGCGAGCTTTTTGGGGTGTTTAAGCTGCTGATTGCTGCGAATGCGCGCCTCTAAGTACTTCATGGCTTTATTGCTGGCTTGGGTTAGTTGTTGATTGTAGCAGCCTGATGAAACGTAGTGTTCCACTTGTTTTTTTGCTGCCACTAGCGAGGTGGTGTGGCTGCGTTCGGTGATAATTGGATAAGCAAAGCTAGTGAGTGCTGCGGATAAAGTGATGAGTGAGAGTATTGCGCGCATTGTAATGCCCCTGACTTTTTATGCTGCGCATAGTCTAGGGGATCGCCTCGCACTATTCAAATCCTGGCTATCGTTTTTGGTTTTGAAGCGCGTTAGGATCGTTTTGAAAACGCGCTGTTTCTGGTGCTTGGGTGGATTGTTGCATGAGTTGAGCGATACGTTGCCAGGTTTTTTGCCCGAGGAGGTTTTCTTGGAAGAATATCATGTTGTCGATTATTTTTTTCGCAGATTGTAAGATATTTCTTACATCAAGGCAAGCATTTTAGCGGCCTGGCAATTGTGATACCATGTCGCAAAATTTAAGGCTTGCCAACCTTGTACACGATTGCCCGTTATCTCACAAAAGAAGTCACCATCACGATGCTGTCTGTGACCTTGATTCTTTTGTTTATTTTTATGTGTAACAACATCGTTCGTTATCTTGGGTTTATTGCCAACGGAAAGTACGCCGTTTGGGTGTTAATTCATTTAATCCTGCTCGAAATTCCAGTGACCCTGGGGCTTTTGCTGCCCTTGGGTTTGTATATCGGTATTTTGTTGGCGTATGGGCGTTTATTTGTCGATTCTGAAATGACCGTATTGTTTGCCTGTGGTTTTGGTCGCAAGCAGCTTTTCTGGGTCAATATGGGCTGTGCTGGCATCATCTTTTTCATTTCTTTGTTTTTTTCCTGCTGGTTGCAGCCCGCCTTGAATCTTCGTATGCACCAGGTTTTAGCAGAAGCTAAGGCTGGCAGCATCATCGATACCATCATGCCGGGTCGCTTTCGCGTGGTGAACTCAGGTGATACTCAACATGTTTATTATGTTAAGAAAGTCTCACGTGGTCATAAACACGTAGAAGCGATTTTCAGTGCGGAACGAAAATTGGATAACCCGATGGCGCCTTGGCAGGTGATCGTGGCTAAGCGCGGTAAGGATGTGTATTTTCCTGCTTCACAAAGCGATTACTTCCAAATGTCGGAGGGAGCCGTGTATAAGGGCTTGCCGGGTCAACAGAATTTCCAGGTTTTACGCTTTGATACCTACGGTGTGCGGGTGGATCAAGACCCGCTCAAGGGCTTTACCATTGACCCGCAGCTAATGCCGATGCGCCAGCTCATTCCTGTGGCCATGAAAGATCATAGCGCGATGTCAGAATTGCAGTGGCGAATTTCCGTGCCCATTGCTGTCTTGTTGCTCGCGTTTGTCGGTTTACCTTTAAGTCGCATTCGCCCACGTCAAGGTCGTTATGCTAAGTTTTTGCCCGCGATTTTGATTTTTATTGTGTACTTTAATTTATTGATATTGGCGCGCGGTTGGCTATCGTCGGGTGCTGTGCCGGCCTATCTTGGTCTTTGGTGGGTTCATGTAGCTATGTTGTTGTTTGGTTTATTGCTGTATCGCTCTGATGGTTCATGGCGGATTTGGCAGCGGGCGGGCGTGTGATGAAGATCTTAGATCGCTATTTAATGGGTACATTACTTCGCTTTACCTTAATGGTTCTGGTGATTGTGGCTGCGGTGGATGCCTTTATTTATTTGATTGGCGAGTTTGGCAGTATTGGGCAAGGTGATTATGGTATCGGCCATGCTTTTGTTTACGTCTTGTCAGTATTGCCTGGCCAGCTCTATGGTCTTTTTCCGATGATTGGTTTGTTAGGTGCACTAATAGGCTTGGGCTTGTTGGCGCAAAACTCTGAGCTTGTGGTGATGCGCGCAGCAGGCATGCAGTTAACGCGCATGATGCGTATGGTCTTTCGTTTAGCGATAGTGCTTATCGTGGTTGTCACCTGTATAGGCGAACTTTTTGCGCCACGCTTAACCGCTTACGCAGAGCAAATGAAGCTCATGGCCACTAGTGGTGGGCAAGCAGCTAAAACGCGCTATGGCTTATGGTTAAAGGACGCTGAGCGCTTTATTTTTGTGGGCGCTGTGTTGCCCAATGGTCATGTGCGCAATGTCACGGTCTACAGTTTTGCCCCAGATCAAACGCTAAAAAAAGCATTGCATGCAAAGCAAGCGGTAAAAATTGCCGATGATGAGTGGCGCTTACAAGATGTGACTGAAAGCCAGCTGCAAGGCGAGACTGTGCGCTCTCAATCTGTGCCGAATATGGATGTGACATTAAGGATGAGTACAAAGTCGGCTAATGATGCTGGTGGGTTTGCGTCGCAATTATCGTTACTTGAACTGTATCAAGATATTCGCCAGCAAATTGCCGTGGGGATGAGTCCCGCGCAGTTCGAGCTAGCCTTCTGGCAGCGACTGGTGCAGCCTTTCTCAAGCCTGGTGATGATTTTATTGGCTGTGCCGTTTATCTTTGGGCCATTGCGCAGTGTGACGATGGGTTTGCGAATTGTGACGGGTGCTGCGGTGGGGCTGGCTTTTTATTTGTTGAATCAATTTTTTGGCCCGTTTTGTTTAGTCTACCAAGTCCCGGCGTTTCTGGGTGCGGCATTGCCCACGGTATTGTTTGCTTTTTTGGGTTTGATGCTAATGCGCCGTGTTAAATAGGGGCTGCCCTTTACTGTTGGCGTTCGATCACAAAGTTTGCCAAAGCTTCTAAGGCTGTTTTTGACGCTGAGTCTGGCAAGGTGTTGAGTTGATCCATGCCAATATGAATCGTCTGTGCTGCAAGCTCTTTGCAATAGGTCAATGCTTGGGTTTCGTTGAGAATTTTTTGAATTTGAGCCAGGTCGGCTTGTTCCGGGTTTTTGATGGCTTGCGCAATTGTGGTGCGAAAATGGTTCGCGCCTTGTTGCATGACGTAAATGAGGGGCAGGGTGGGCTTGCCTTCTTGAAGATCGTCGCCGAGGTTTTTCCCTGTCAATTCTGGGTCACCTTCGTAGTCTAGAGCGTCATCGAGCATTTGAAATGCGGCGCCCAGGTTTTGTCCGTAGGTGCGCATGGCTTCTTGGGTTTCAAGGCTTGCGTCTGCAAGAATCGGGCCGGAGATGGCGGCGATCTCAAACAGTACGCCGGTTTTACGTTTAACGATATCAATGTAGGTGGCTTCTTGTGTCGCAGGGTCATGGCAGTGCATGAGTTGCAAGACTTCACCTTCGACAATGTCACTGCTGCCTTTGGCGATAATTTCAGTGAAGCGGTGGTGTTTTAAGCTTGCGATCAACTGAAAGGCGCGCGAATAGAGCAGGTCGCCGACCAGTACGCTGGCTTCATTGCCAAAGCTTGCGTTGGCCGTAGGGCGGCCTCGGCGTTGTTTCGATTCGTCAATGACATCGTCATGCAGCAGAGTTGCTGTGTGTAGCAGTTCAATGATGGCGGCTACAGTGATGGCTTTTTGATCAAGCACGCCGCAGGCTTTGGCCGATAAGAGCACGAGCATGGGGCGAACTTGCTTGCCAGGACTTTGGATAATGTGGTCGGCGATGGCCTTGGCCAGCGGGATATCAGAAGCAATGCTTTCTTTAATCAAGATATTAGCTTGGTCTAGCTCGGAAGACACAAGCCCGCGTATGGCCTCTAGGGTGCTCGTCATGGCAATCTCTAGTTTGAAAGTTTAGGGCATACTAGGGGCGCGAGGATGGCTTGTCAACCTAATGAAACGCCCCACATCGCGCGATGACGTGGTTGTGCAGGGATCACGAAAGAGGCGTATTGTTCGTGTTGAGCGGTAGCCCGGATTAGCACGCAGCGCATAATCCGGGAAATACAAGAAGAGCCTTCACGCCAACAAGCCGCAATACTAAATTCCATAAACTGTTCCTTAGTCATAATGCGTCAAAGTCATGGATATAAATTTAAAGTTTCCCCCTTGAACAGGCGGTGACTCTTTTTTCATGTACCAGACTCGTTTGAGCGCTTTAAGCGGTAGGTTTTTCGTGTCATTCTGATTTCCCGATTGATAAAGAATATTTACTGATTTTGTGTTTTTAAAGGATGTATTGCATGGGATTGTAAATCCAACGTAGTTTAGCTTTGGGTTGTCCCCAAGTTTTGAGTCGCTCAGGGAGTAGCGATAGTTTTTTCCACCAGTTTCGTTGAAAAGCAATTCAATGTTTTTAGGGTTTCCATTGAAGTAGCCTTTTGTCATTGAAAAACAAAGCCCGCATTGATTAAAGTCTGGGTACTTCATTTTGTAAATAGAAAATAGGTTTTCTGGGAGTTTGGCTGTATAAACGCCGTATATCTGAAAATCACGCACCATTTTTTGGCTATAAACCGCATAAAATAATTGATTGCTGAAGCCATGAAACACCGGCGCCTTGCAAAATCCAGCAACAGCTATCGCCCCAATCAGAAAAGCACTGTATTTTTTCATGCAAGCAAACCCACTCTTTCGGAGTCAGAGTCAGTTTTGTCATGATGGGGTGATAAATCAAGCGAACTATCCAACAGAATTCTTTAGAATATTTTTCATTAGAAATTTGCTTAAAAATTATGTAATTATTCGTGCGCCAAGACGAAGTCTGGCAAATCTTATGGGTGAAAGTCCCATTACAGAAGGAGAAGCGATTCCAAATTCATCGTTATTACTGGAAAGGCGTTCTCTGGTCTCCCAGTTATTTTGCAGGAAGCTGCGGGGGCGCACCTATTACCGTGATCAGACAATATATTGAACAGCAGCAAACACCAGAAATTTAATTCGCCAAAGGCAAGCGCCTTACATCCTCTCCCTAAAGGAAGAGGTCTTTCGGCGCGTTAGGATAAATATTAATGCGCACGTTTTAGTTTAATTTCTAAACTGAATCCTAGCGCGCTGGCGTATTTACTTAATGTTTTCAATGAAGGGGAGTGTTTCCAGTTCTTTTTTAGGTGTTGTCTGTGCCTTTTTAATAAAGGCGTGTAACATCACAATTTCATGGTTAACTACGGTACAATAAAAAACTCTCGCGATGCCTTCTTCCGCTTTAACTCGAAGTTCAAATAACCCATCTCCCATGGCCTTTGTGTGGGGCATACCCAAGTCAGGACCTACCTGAATCATCCGATCAGCCAAAACCACAAGGCGGGCTTTGCTTAAACTCAGTTGCGCTTGGCAGTAGGGGGCGGAGGCTGGCTGGGCCTGGCGAAGGGGGAGTAAAAGAAGCTGTTAGTATTTTGTAGCCCGCGCTTCACCTCATCAATGAGCGCTTCAAGGCGCTTTATCACACGCTCAATAGAGCAACGCTCTTTTGGAACATAGCAAAGCATTGCATCTAATATAGCCTGAATGTTGCTGCTAAAATCTAGGAATATAGGTACTTGATTAAATTTCGAATGGTAGATTTCGTAGCTTTTGCTGTTTTGATGGCGCCCTTTAACAGATGGAAAAAACGCTTCATAGTTAGCACGGTCCAATCTCCACAACCTCTTCAGTATAAACAGAAAAACTCGAGCCAATCCATAGATATCAACATGGTTAAATTCTTCAGGAGCATCACAATTAAAATCAGGAGCAAGATTAGAGTCAGAGCCAGCAGCGGCTTCCGGTGAAATGCCGACCTTAGGCGTGACGGGGCTTTCAGGGGAAGCTAAAGACTCTATTTCGCCATCAATTGTTCCGGGGGCCACTTCGCCTGCAGCAACATCAAAAAAAAATCTCGAACTAAGGTTGTAACCGGCACTCTGAGTAGTAGTACCATCCCATTCGGGACTAGAAGCGGCACTGGAAGATCTATCAACCCCATCAGTTCTCGCTCGAGTAAGCGACGACCTAGCGGCTTCGCTAACGGGTTCGGGCGATTCAGGGGGATCTCTTGGATCAAGTTTGTGAGTAGAAGAAAAGGAAACAACATCGCCGACAGTATGCTGGCGAGAGAGTTTCTGCTTACACAGGTCGTGAAATCTCGATAGCTCGGGAGGCGAAAAGTTTGGCGAAAAACCTGAACTGGCCAGTTTCCACCATCGAACCATGCTTCCAAAATCAATGAAAACAATCTCACCGTTTGGCAGACAAAATATATTCTGAGGGGCTACATCAGCATGACTGACAGGTACTTCGGCGCCCTTATATTTAGTTCGAACCCTTATCGAGGATACCTGTTTTTCATAAGCCTTCGCTATCTTCAAACACAACTCTAGCAGGTCCACTAGTGTCCACAACGAGCTATCTTGTCCTGCTAAATATTCGCAAAGTGTTATTCCGTTAAATCGCTTCATAACCACTGCGCCATAGCATAAAGAATTATCATATTTATCGCCGTTTTGATCATGTTTTCTGCGCGGAGGGTTTGAAGGAGGAACTCTCTCGATGCGTGGATTGTCCGCCTCAAGATGCTTCACACAAGAAAGTTGAGAAGCCTCCAAGGACTTGCTAGAACGCAACACGTCCATCCCAGTGTTACCACTACCACTAGTTGGGCTAAATTTGACTCCCTCAGTCGGCTTGAAAAATATTTTTATAACTTTGCTTGATGTTGTTTGCCATTGAGGCGGCTGGCCAGTGCATACCAGCAACCTACTTTCCTGAAGTGGATAGACTTCTCCGAAATATCCCCTACCTAGAGAGTTTTTAAAGTTCCACACTCTAAGTCTGAGCATAACCGTTTCGTTCTCTTTCACCTCAACTCGAAGAAGTACCGGCTGTTTAAAAGATAGTTCATTCAGCCAGCGCTCATCAGTGCTGCCTGCCGTTAATATCTGACCGGGAGGTAAATAAAGCCATGAAGCCGGACCACCCCTTTCTTCTGACGATACGTTTTCTATCGGCAGCTTCAGGCCGGTGAAATCTTCTTTAGTAACAACAACTAGATTTAGGAGGCCTACAAGAGCCGGGTGCGATTAAAAGTGTAGGTTTTTGAAAAAAACGTTAGAATCCATGTAATTTTAATATTACAGAAGGAT